>CANGMU010000061.1 GCA_947454665.1 Pseudomonadota bacterium
ACTTGAAGTATTTGAGCTTCAATCAAAAAGAGTGAACACAAAACCCATTGCTGGACTTTTTGGTCACTCGGTCATCATGCATCAAAGGCACGTTGACGCGAGTCCCCACACAAATTACCTACCGATTTCTTAAACAACCGCCAGACCGCGGAGGATCCGGCATCGCACAGTCGCTTCCGACTCTGCGAAGGGGCGGGAAGTATAGCTTCGAGCTTTCCTTCGTCAACCCTTTTTTCGATCGATTCGCACCGCGTCTGGCGTTTGCCAAGGACCGCTGAGCGACTCGAGGGCGCGCAGTATAGCCATCGAGTCAGGCCTGTCAACGAGTCGTAACACTTTCCTGCTGTGACTAGAAAAACATTTGCCGCATCAGTGCGTTGCGGAGAATTCGCTGGTTGGCCAAAAAGACCCGTCGCAAGCCTGAAGACCCAACATCAGCTCACAAGAGTCGGTTTGCGTAGCGCCGGGCCACAGATCGCTGCTTTCGCAGCGCACCAGGTCAGCCATGCCGCAGAACGTGCGCCCTTCCAGCGACCCGATTGCCGTGTAAATCGGTCCGTGTCGTTCCGTTTCAAGTAGCGAGCGGCGCCTGGACCTGTACCCGCGCAAAGCGACGCGAGCCGAGCTGCAGGATGTGTTCAGCGCCAACGGCCAAACGAAGCTCTCTGTCGGTCACCTTGTTGCCGTCAATGCGGACTGCACCTTCAGCCAGCTTGCGGCTGGCCTCTGAATTGCTGGCCACCAATCCGGCTTCCTTCAGCGCGGAAACGATCCGCGCACCCGCGGGATCGGCCGCGGAAACGAACTGGAGCGGGAGGTCGTTCGGCAGGGTTTTCTGCGCGAAACGTGCGATGAATGCCTCCTGCGCGCGCTGCGCAGCGGCCTTGTCGTGGAATCGCGCGACGATTTCCTGAGCGAGCTCGAATTTCACGTCGCGCGGGTTCCGACCCTCTTCGATCGACTTGCGGAGTGCTGCGACGTCGGCCAGCGGCCGGAAGCTGAGAAGCTCGAAATACCGCCACATCAACGTGTCGGAAATCGACATCAGCTTGCCAAACTGGGTGTCCGCGTCCTCGGCGATACCCACGTAATTGCCGAGCGATTTCGACATCTTGTTGACGCCATCGAGCCCCTCCAGCAGGGGCACGGTGAGCACAACCTGTGGCTCCTGGCCGTAATGCTCCTGCAGCTGGCGGCCGACCAGGAGATTGAATTTCTGGTCCGTACCGCCAAGTTCGACATCGGCCTTCAGCGCGACGGAGTCGTATCCCTGCACGAGCGGGTAGAGGAATTCATGTAGCGCGATGGGCTGGTTCGACTTGAAGCGCTTGGTGAAGTCATCGCGCTCGATCATGCGGGCGACGGTGTGGCGCGCGGCGATCTCGATGAGTCCCGATGCAGGCATGGCGCCGAACCAGCGCGAATTGAAATCAACCTTCGTACGTGAGCCGTCGAGGATCTTGAAGACCTGTTGCTGGTAGGTGAACGCGTTGGACTTGATGTCCTCGGGCGAAAGTCGCGGACGCGTGACATTGCGGCCCGTCGGGTCGCCGATCATTCCGGTGAAGTCGCCGATGAGGAAGACAACGTCGTGGCCGAACTGCTGGAACTGCCGCATCTTGTTGATGAGGACTGTGTGACCCAGATGCAGGTCTGGCGCCGTCGGATCGAACCCCGCCTTGATGGTCAGCGGCTTGCCGCGACGCAGTTTCTTGACGAGATCGGCTTCGGTGAGGATTTCCTGCGCGCCACGGCGCAGCTCTGCGAGCTGGTCTGCAAGTTGTGCGGGCAGCTCGGGGATTTCGGTATTGGCGTTCATGGGCCGCAAAGCTTACCCCGTCGCTGTGCGGTAAGTCCCATCTGCAAGAGCGCCAGAGCGGCCGTTCATTGACCCTTCAGGCGGGCTCGGTTACGGTTTCCGACCACTTCGTAAATTTATGATTCCGATAAGGAAATCGACTTGCGTCCAGGCATTCACAGCCATCCGGTACCAGGGCTCGTCAGCGGGCCGGCGCGGGTCCGCGCACTGCAACTGCTCAGCTGTGCCGCGGTCGCATGGGCCGGACTGGCTGCGGATACCTCGACTGACCCGCGATTGCAGTTTGCCGAGGCGGCGTTCGAGATGATCCGCCCGGCCATGCAGCCTGCCTCGCCCGCCAACATCGGCGCAGCGATGGATCTCGCAGGGGAAGGTCTTTCGCGCATCGAGGTGATCGTCCGTCGCAACGAGTCAATGGATCAGATCTTCAGGCGCCTCGAACTTTCGATGCAGGACCTTGCGGCACTGCGGGCGATGCGAGGGCTCAAGTCGATGATCGACCGGTTGAAGCCGGGCGAAATGCTGACACTCAAGCACCGGGACGGCGAACTCGTGGGTCTGGAGCGCAAGCTCAGTGCCAGCGAGACGCTGCGCGTGGAACGAGAGGAAGGCGCGGGCTTCGTCGCGAACGTGGAAGAGGTCCCGCTAACTCGCGTACCGGTGACCGTGCACGGAAGAGTGCGCAGTTCGCTGTTCCAGGCCGCAGCGGCCGCAGGCCTCGGCGACGCCACTGCACGATCGCTGGCGGACATGTTTGGTTGGGATATCGATTTCGCCATGGACCTGCGTGCGGGCGATGAATTCACGGTGACTTATGAGCGCCTGTCGCGCGACGGCGTCTTCGTGCGGGACGGCGACATCCTCGCCGCGCGTTTCGTGAACCAGGGGCGCCGGTTCGAGGCCGTGCGTTTCATGGGTGTAGACGGCAAACCGGGGTTCTACACGCCGGAGGGGCGTAGCCTCCGCAAGGCCTTCCTCAAGGCGCCGCTGGAATTCACGAGCATCAGCACTGGTTTCGGCTCTGCCGAAATGCACCCGATCCTGAACATGATGAGGATCCACAAGGGCATTGATTACCGCGCGCCAACCGGTACGCCCGTCCGCGCGATCGGTGACGGCAAAGTGGCCTACCGCGGCAACAAGGGCGGATATGGCAACGTCCTGGAGATCCAGCATGGCGGCGGCATCGTCACACGCTATGGCCACCTCTCGCGTTTCGAGGGCGAAATCGGCTCAGGCGATGCGGTGAAGCAGGGGGACGTCGTCGGCTATGTCGGCATGACTGGTCTGGCAACCGGTCCACACCTGCACTTTGAATTCCTTGTTCGCGGACAGCAGAAAAATCCGCAATCGGTGATCAAGGAATCTGCCTCGCCTCAGCTGGACATCGCATTGCAGGTCGAATTCGACCGCCAGACCGCGCCATTGCTGGCCTCCCTGAGCGGCGCCCCGTTACCCAGCCCAAGCATTGCGCCGCCTTCCTTGCGGCCGGTGGCAGGCTCACACAGCGTCTCGTCACGCTGAAATCCAGAGGGCCCATGACGCAGAAGACCCTGGACGTCCTGCGTTACATCGGACTGATGTCCGGTACGAGCATGGACGGGATCGACGCCGTGTTGCTCGAAATGATGGGCACCCGGTTCCGGGTAACCGGCTCTCTCCATCGCGACTACCCTGCCGATGTCGCAACCCGCCTGCGCACTGCGATCGCGGATCCTGACTCCATCGGTCTGGATGATTACGGACGTCTGGATGTCGAGGTCGGCGAGCTCTTCGCTGCAACGGCTTCAGCACTGCTCGCCGAAGTCGGCTTGCAAAGCAGGGACATCCGCGCCGTCGGCAGCCACGGCCAGACGATCCTGCACAGGCCGCGCGCCAATCCACCCTGCACACTACAGATCGGCGATCCAAACGTGATCGCGGAACGGACCGGCATTGATGTGGTGGCGGATTTCCGCCGTCGCGACATGGCAGCCGGCGGCGAGGCCGCACCGCTCGTGCCGGCATTCCATGCTGCGGCCTTCGGCAAGGTCAACGAGACGCGCGTCATCGTGAACCTCGGCGGTATTGCAAACATCACCGTGCTGGCCGGCGCTGCTGGCGTGACGGGATTCGATACGGGACCCGGCAACTGCCTGCTGGACGTCTGGGCTATGCGACAACTCGGCACGCCCTGCGACCTGGGCGGCGCCTTCGCCGCCACGGGTCGTGTCCACGCGGAACTGCTGGGCCGTTTGCAGGCAGAGCCCTTCTTTTCGCGCGCGCCACCCAAGAGCACCGGCCGGGAACTGTTCAACGAAGCATTCATCGACAACGCGCTCGAAGGTCTGTCGGTCAAATCTGCCGACGTACAGGCCACGCTCGTCGAGTTGACGGCCGTCACCGTTTGCGACGCGATAAGACTGCACGCGGGCGACACCCCGACGCGCGTGCTGGCCTGTGGTGGAGGCATCCACAATCCTCGCTTGATGCAACGGCTTGCCGCGGAGCTCCGTGACATCCCGCTGGACACGACCGCAGCGGAGGGCATAGACCCGATGCAGGTGGAGGGAGCAGCCTTTGCATGGCTGGCGCACCGCCACCTTGAAAGGCTGCCTGGCAATCTCCCCGCGGTTACCGGGGCTCGCGGTCCGCGGGTGCTCGGTGCGTTGTTCCCGCATGTCACGACCCTGTAACGCCGCTGGACGACCCTGTGCGATTCAGGAAGGTGCGTGATGACTACAATTGACCTGAAACTCCACCAGCACTTCACCAACCGCGAACTCTCGTTCCTGGAATTCAATCAGCGTGTCCTGGCGCAGGCGCAGGACCCGCATGTGCCGCTGCTGGAGCGCGTTCGGTTCCTGTGCATTTCCTGCAACAACCTCGACGAATTCTTCGAGATCCGCGTCGCAGGCCTCAAGCAGATGCATGATGCGGGCGCCAGCCAGACCGGCGCTGACGGCCTCACGGTCGAGGCGCAACTCGCTGCCATCCACGAAAGAGCCCTTGAACTCGTGCAAGAGCAATACGCTTGCCTGAATGAGGCGCTGTTGCCGGCCTTGACGGCGAACGGTGTTCAATTGCTGGGCACGGAAGACCTCTCGCCCGCGCAGAAGTCATGGTTGCGTGATTATTTCCATGGCGAGGTCGAACCCGTCCTGAGCCCGCTGGGCCTGGACCCCGCCCGACCTTTCCCTCGAATCCAGAACAAGAGCCTGAATTTCATCGTCCAGCTTTCAGGCGAGGACGCGTTCGGCCGCGACAGCGAACTGGCCATCGTGCAGGCGCCGAGGTCCCTGCCGCGCATCGTGGAATTGCCTGCCACGATGGGCGGAGGCTTCGTGCTGTTGTCGACGATCGTGCAGGCCTTCGTGGCGATGCTGTTCCCCGGCATGGACGTGCGCGGTTGCCACCCGTTCCGCCTGACCCGCAACAGCGACCTGTTCGTCGATGACGAAGAAGTGGACGACCTGCGCCGCGCCCTGGAGGGCGAACTGGCGCATCGCCGTTATGGTGCCGCGGTGCGCCTCGAGACGGGCGTCACCTGCCCTGCGGAGATCGTCGATTTCCTGCTCGAGCACTTCACGCTCACCCGCGCGGACCACCATGCGGTCAATGGTCCTGTAAACCTGAACAGACTCTCCGCGCTGGTGGACATGGTCCCTCGGCCCGACCTGAAATTTCCGCCGTTCACGCCCGTCTTGCACCGGCGCATCGCCGCGCAGCCGGACCTGTTCACCGCGATCCGTCACCAGGACATCCTGTTGCACCACCCGTACCAGAGCTTCTCGCCGGTACTGGATTTCCTGCGCCAGGCGGCTGCGGATCCGCAAGTGCTGGCCATCAAGCAGACCTTGTATCGAACGGGTGCCAATTCGCCGATCGTGGACTCGCTGGTCGCAGCGGCACATGCCGGCAAGGACGTGACGGTCGTGGTGGAACTGCGCGCGCGGTTCGACGAAGAAGCGAACATCAGCCTCGCCACGCGTCTGCAGGAAGCCGGCGCGCACGTGATGTACGGCGTCGTGGGATACAAGACGCACGCGAAGCTCTGTCTCGTCGTCCGGCGTGAGCCGGAGGGCCTGCGACGCTACTGTCATCTCGGCACGGGCAACTACCACCAGGGGACGTCGCGCGCTTACACGGATTACGGACTCTTCACCTGCCACGAAGGCATCGGCTCGGACGTCCACGAGATCTTCCTGCAGCTGACGAGCATCACGCGCACGCCGACCCTCCAGCACCTGCTGCAATCCCCGTTCACGATGCATGCGGGCCTGCTGGCGCGCATCGCGCGCGAAGCGGAACTGGCCCGCAGTGGCAGGAAGGGTCGGATCATCGCCAAGATGAACTCGCTGGTGGATCCGGAAATCATCGAAGCGCTGTACAAGGCCTCGGGCGACGGCGTGCAGATCGATCTCATTGTGCGTGGCGTCTGCTGCCTGCGGCCTGGCATACCGGACGTATCCGAGAACATTCGCGTGCGGTCGATCATCGGACGCTTCCTGGAGCATCCCCGCGTCTACTGCTTTGGCAACGACAACAAGGCGGAGATCTTCTGCTCAAGCGCGGACTGGATGGAGCGCAATTTCTTCCGGCGCGTGGAGGCGGCCTTCCCGATCCTGGATCCCGGCATCCGCGACCGGCTGCTGTCGGACCTTGAGCTTTATCTGCGGGACGACATGCAGGCCTGGCAACTGGGCCCGGATGGACGCTTCAGTCGTGTTTCGCCGATCGGCGAAGGCACCGTCAGCGCCCAGCAGCAGCTGCTGGAGCGCTACACGGCGCAGGGCGCACTCAACCCGTGAAGATGCGGAGGCGCAGGCCCTGCGCTTCGAGGTATTCCACTTCCTGCTGCAAGTCCGCCGCCGTCAGCGGGTGATCGCGCAGCGTACGCAGGCCGAAATGCAGCTCCAGCGTGCGGCCGCGCGGCAGCAGCTGGACCGGCGGCAAGGGGGCGCCACTGCGATCCCGGTGCAGGAGCACCGCCAGCCGCAACAGGACGATGAGCTGCGCGGCGAGCCGGTCCCAGGGCGGGATCAGGTCATCCAGGCCCTCCAATGAGAGCTTGCGGCGATGGGCACCCACCAACCGTGCGAGCAACAACTGCTCTTCATGCGCGAAACCTGGCATGTCGGCATTCTCGAGCAGGTAAGCGCCATGGCGGTGATATCCGCTGTGCGCAACATCCAGACCGATCTCGTGCAAGCGCGCCGACCAGCGCAGCGCCAGTTCTGCGAGCGGATCCTCCAGGGTCCAGGTCTTGGCGACCTGCGCGAGGAAACCCACCGCGGTCTCCTCCACGCGCGCCGCCTGCGCGACGTCGACGTGGTAGCGCTGCTGCATGGAGCGCACCGTGCGCTCACGCGCGTCCTCGGCGGTCATGCGGCCCATCATGTCGTAGAGCAGGCCTTCACGCATCGCGCCTTCAGCCGCACGCATCTGCCGGATGCCGAGCGTGGAGAAGGCCTCGGCGAGGATAGCCAGGCCACCGGCGAACACCGTGCGCCGCTCTTCGTCGACCGATGCGAGCGGTATGGCCCGCGTATGTCCGGCCCCAGAAAACAGTTCGATCAGGTGCTCGAGACCATCGGAAGTGATGGCCGTGCATTGCGGATCGATCTCGCGCAGCGCGTCGAAGATGGCGCGCACGCTGCCGGAACTGCCCGCGACGCTGTCCCAGCCCAGTGCGCGGTAGCGCACCTGGATGAGTTCCAGTTCCTGTTGTGTGGCGACGCGGGCGCGCGCGAAACGCTTGGCGGACAAGCGGCCGTCGGCGAAGAATCGAGAGGTCATCGACACGCAGCCGAGGTGCAGGCTTTCGAGCTCGATCGGCTCGAAGCCTCGACCGATGATGAACTCCGTGCTGCCGCCACCGATATCGATCACGAGCCGCCGACCCGCATCGAGCGGCAGCGTGTGAGAAACCCCCGAATAAATCAGGCGGGCTTCTTCACGGCCGGCAATGATTTCTATCGGGTGACCGATCGCGTCACGAGCACGCTCGAGGAAACCTTGCTTGCGCCGCGCGCGACGCAGGGCATTCGTGCCCACCACGCGGACGCTTTCGGCATGCATGTCGGCGAGACGCTGGCCAAAACGCTGCAGGCAGGCAATGGCGCGATTGGCGACGGTCTTGTCGAGGCGGCCGTCGGCATCCACGCCTTCGGCCAAACGCACCATTTCGCGCAGGCGATCGATGATGACCAGCTGCCCGCCAGCCTGGCGGGCCACGACCATGTGGAAGCTGTTGGATCCGAGATCGACGGCAGCGAGGACTTCCGGTGCCCGGCCAGCCTGGCGACTCACGCCGCGAAAGAAGAGCCGCAGCCGCAGGTCGTGGTCGCGTTCGGATTGCGGATCACGAACTGCGCGCCCTCGAGGCCTTCGCGGTAGTCGATTTCGGCGCCAGCAAGGTATTGGAAGCTCATCGGGTCGACGAGCAACTTCACGCCGAGCTTTTCAACGAGGGTATCGCCGTCCTGCTCGGTCTCGTCGAACTCGAAACCGTATTGCAGGCCGGAGCAGCCGCCACCCTGCACGAACACGCGCAGCATCAGGCCGGGCTTGCCTTCGCCTTGGATCAGCTCGCCCACCTTCCGCGCAGCGGACTCGGTGAACACCAGCGGATCTTCGGTGGCAGCCGGAACAGGAAAGGACGTGATTTCAGCGCTCATGCCAGCATTTTATCAGGAAGCGCGGCGACGGCGCGGCGGCGGTCGTACCGGCCACCATTCCGGGAATGGAGGCACCGCACCATCCGGATGCGCCAGGGGCCCCAGTTCCTGCAGGGCCCGCACGTAGACCGGCCGCTTGAAGTAGATGACCTCGCGGACCGGCTCCCAGTAATCAACCCAGCGCCAGCGGTCGAATTCGGGCTGGCCCGTGGCATCGAAACGGAACTCCACGTCGGGCCGCGAGAGGCGGAGCAGGAACCAGCGCTGTTTCTGGCCGATGCAGAGCGGCAGGCTGTCCCGCCGGACAAAGCGCTTCGGCAACCGGTAGCGAAGCCAGCGCTGGGTCTGGCCCAGCATCTGCACGTCATCCGCCGTCAGGCCGATCTCTTCATGCAGCTCGCGGTACAGGGATTCTTCCGGCGTCTCACCGCGCAGCACACCGCCTTGCGGGAACTGCCAGCCCTTGCCGCCCGTGCGGCGACCCAGGAACAGCTGCCCCTTGCCGTCCGTCAGCATGATGCCGACGTTGGCGCGGAAGCCGTCGCGGTCGATGACGTCGTTGTCGGGATCAGGCACGGCGCTGCACGACTTCCTTGCGGTCCTTCAGGTACTCGAGGCCTTGCAGCATGAGGGCCTGGAAAGTCGGGAAATCCCGCTTGAGGACGGCGGTGCGCAGGCGGTCGACGGACCGGGCCAGCGCTTCCAGCGATTCGGCGCCGAAATCGTTCAGCGCCTGGATCTCGAAATACAGCTCGGGGCTTTCCTCGGACACGGCCGTGGCCACGTCCAGCTGCGCATCGAAAGTCGTTGACGAAAGGCGCGCCAGTCGCGGTGCGGCTTCGCCGCTTTCCGCCAATGCCGTGAAGAAAGCGATGTTCAGGGCGTGTGACAAGCCCAGGACATAGGCGATGAGCCGGTCGTGCTCATCGAGGCCCATCACGACTTGCTCGGCCATGGTTGGCGCGAACAGCGCGCGCGCAGCGTCGAGCGCTTCGGGGCACCCCATGTCGACGAAAATGACGTGGCGGTCCGACAGCAGCTCGGTCGACGGACCGAACATCGGATGGAGCGAGGTCACCTTCACGCCGGCGGCCTTGAGCGCGTTGAGCCCACCACGCAATGGCGACTTCAGCGACCCCAGGTCGAAAACTATGCCCTGCGGACGGCGCAACGACAGCTCGGAGAGGATGCCGCCGCTGGCCGACAGCGGCGTTGCGACGACGATGTAATCGAAGGCATCGAGGTCCTCGATCGCGCGCCAGTCGGCCACAACCGGAATGCCGGGGGCCGCGCCATTCGGATCGGCCACCTGCACGGCAAAACCCTGCGAACCGAGGAACTGCACGAACCAGCCGCCCATCTTGCCGGCGCCACCAATGACGAGCGCACGGCGACCATTGCCGGCGCCCTGCGCCGCGACGCGGGCCTGCTCCTGCGTGGTCAAGGACGAGCGGATCAGGAGGCGCAACAGGTCTTCGGCCAGCTCGCCGGACAGGCCCAGCGCCTCGGCCTTCGCGCGGACGCCCAAGATGACCTCGCGCTCGCGGCGGTAGTCACGCGTCGCATAGCCCGTCGAACGCTTGGCCTCCGCGATCTGACGGCCGATGGCCTGGCGGCGCGCGACCAGCGCGAGCAGATCGCCGTCCAGCTGGTCCAGCTCCCGGCGCAGTTCATCGAGCGTCATCCCAAACCCCTGTGCAGATCAGCGCCGTAGTAGACCAGAGGGGACGGGCTGCGGGAAGCAGCGGACTTCCCGGCATGCCAGGCGCGGGCACGAGCAGATACACTCGGGGAATCATGCTCAACGACCTGCTTCCCGACCTGCTGCCCGCCAACCCGCTCGAGATCGCCGCCAGCTGGCTGGCGGAAAGCTGGCGCCGCCGCGACCAGCCGAACCCGAACGCCATGGTGCTGGCCACCGCGGACGCAGAAGGAACCCCTTCCGCCCGCGTCGTGCTATGCAAGGACATCGTGGCCGAGCCGGGCTACGTGCATTTCGTCAGCAACTACCACTCCCGCAAGGGCCGCGAGCTCTCGGCGAACCCGCGCGCCGCGCTGGTCTTCCATTGGGACCACCAGTACCGGCAGATGCGCATCGAAGGGCTCATCCAGCGCAGCACGCCAGCGGAGAGCGACGCCTATTTCGCGCGCCGCGCCTGGGCCAGCCAGCTCGGCGCGGTTGCCAGCGCACAG
>CANGMU010000062.1 GCA_947454665.1 Pseudomonadota bacterium
CATGCCGGAAGGCCCTTATCGCGAGCTGATGCTCGACCGCCTGGCCGAGGCCATCGGCGTCAGCGCGGAGCGTTTCATGAAGATCGTCGGGCCGGTGGCTGCGCCGCCAGCGGGCGACACCTCACAGCCCATCAAACGCAACGCGATGCCCGGTGCGACGACGGGCCGCAGCGCCGGTCGCGGCGGCCTGGTGCGCCAGGCCGTGCAGCAGCTGTTGCACTTCCCGGAAGCCGCAACGCGCATCGATGCCGCACAACGCGCGGCGCTCGCGCAAATCGAGGTGCCGGGCGTTGATGTCCTGCATCGACTGCTCGAGGAACTCATCGCGCGTCCTGCCGCAAACACCGGTCAGGTGCTGGAACGCTTCCGGGACGATGCCCCGCTGGCCGAACGCCTTGCGCGGCTGGCTGCCGCCGAGATGATCACGCCCGATGCCAAGGCCGCGGGCAACGAAGTGGCCACCGCGGTGAAGAAACTGATCGAGGCAGGCTGGTCGGCCCGCATTGACGTGCTGCTGGAGAAGTCGCGCAGCGCGGGTCTGGACGATGACGAAAAGCGGGAACTCAGTGCACTGATGGCACGGCCGCGCGGCTGACGTCCGCAAGCCGAGGCCACAGCACTTCGATGGTGGTCCCGCCATCGGGCGTGGAGTCGACGCGGAAGGTCCCGCCGCTGAACTCGGCCAGTTCCCTAATCATCGACAGTCCCGGCGATCCGGCGACGTCGCCCGTCGCCAGGCCAATGCCGTCGTACTCGATCGCCAGCAACAGGGCGATGTCACCGGGGACCAGGGCAACCCCCACGTTCCTCGCGCCAGCAGGCTGCACAGCATGGTTCAGGGACTCCTGGACGATGCGATAAATGGGCAACCAGAGGTTCTTCGGTACGTTGCGGTCATCGATGGCACAACTGACGCTGACATCCTTGCCGAAGGGTCCCTCCGACCACGCCGCGCACAGGGCCGTCAAGTTTTTCGAAAGTCTGAGCTTTTCGAGGTTGTCCGTGCCCTGCGCACTGTCCATGGCAGGCCTATCACGAGCGAGCCCCTGTATCAGCGCGAGGCAACGCCCGAGCTCGTCAAGCGCAGTGCCGCTACCGCCACGGCGCAAGGCATCCATCGCACTCTCGATGCCGAGCTGTGCAGCGGACAGCGTATGAGCCAGCGACTCCCGTAACTGTTCGGAAAACTGCCGGTGCGCCTGCACCGCTTTCTCGGCATGTTGCTTGCGCAGGGCGCGTTCTGCCTCGGACACCTCCGAAATCGAAAAGACGATCCGTGCGCCGCGTCCCATGCGGGCCGCCTTGTATCGCAGGTGTATGGCCCAATCGGCATCACGCTGATCATCACGTGCGTAGACGACGACCTTGCGGTGCCGTGGAATCGCATCAAGTGCCACCGCGAGGCGTTTCCCGAAAGGGCACTTCGGATCACTGCATCCGGAATGCAGCAGGGAATGGATCGACCGACCCAGGCCCGCTCCGGCGACCCGCGTCCACGAGCGGTTGACGCGCAGGACGCGTCCCGCCGCGTCCGCGAGCCCGACGAGCGCAGGCAGCCCATCGGCCACCGTTTCCCACTCGCGCTTGGCGCGGCGGATCGCGATCGACACGGCGTCGGCAGGCTCCCGCGCCGCCGCACCGCCTGCAGCCGGGCGCAGCAGTTCCATGAACTGGGCGGCGAGTTGGGCAAGGAGGTCCCTCGTGACGGCGGGGACGCGCCCCGCGAGCACGACCATCTGGAGGGGCCCGGAATCAGCAGGCAGGGCCGCGCAGGCCAATGCACCGACGCCACCCACGTTCTCGGTGATGAACACCTGGCCCGGAGTTGCCGCGGCCTCGACAAAACTGGCGATCGTCGCCCGCGGGCCGACCCGGCCAACTGGCAGGAGCGGCAACTCATGGGACAGCACCGTCCTGAACGGCTCGTCGAGCCGGGCGCGCTCCAGGGCGGCGAAACTCAGGATCTGCAGGGGCGCGACGAACTCATCGAGCGCAGCCTTGGCGACCTGCGCCCAGGTGCCAGTCCCTTTCGCCATGTCCTGCACGCACCGCGCGAGGGTCGGCAACACAAACTCTGGTTCGGACCCTTCGGCGTACATCGCGGAAATCTTCAACCCCAGGTTGTTCCGGCAAGGCGAGTCACTTCAATGATCCATGCTGGCCAAACAGGAGTCATCTCACCACCCCCATCTGGAGGTGATGGCCGCAACCTGGACGGGACGCGGTTTCGTCGCCGGTATTGCTGGCGCACAATCCGGCGCGAACCAGACCGCAGCGGGAGGCACAGGGTTGACCGCGACACGAAGCATCCTCCATGCCGACATGGACGCCTTCTATGCGTCCGTCGAGCAGGGCGATGACCCCGCACTGCGCGGCCTGCCGCTGATCGTCGGCGGCACCGGGGGGCGGGGCGTCGTCGCTGCCGCCAGTTACGAGGTGCGCAAGTTCGGCGTGCGCTCGGCAATGCCGATGCGTCAGGCGCTCGCGCTCTGCCCGCATGCCGTCGTGCGGCGGCCCCGCTTCGACCGCTACCAGGCCGTGTCGCGACAGGTCTTCGCGGTCTTCCACCGCTTCACGCCGTTGGTCCAAGGCCTTTCGCTGGACGAAGCCTTCCTCGATGTCACCGCGAGCCAGGCCTTGCATGGTTCTGCCGCGGATATCGCCCTCGCGATCAAAACCCAGGTTCGGGCCGAAACGGGCCTGACGATTTCGGTCGGCGTCGCGCCCAACAAGCTCGTCGCCAAGATCGCTTCCGACCTCGACAAACCCGACGGACTCACCGTCGTCACGCCCGACCGCGTGCAGGTGGTGCTCGACCCCTTGCCTGTGAAACGTCTGCCCGGCCTGGGGCGCAAGAAGGGCGATGCGTTGCTGGCGGCCGGCATCCGCACGCTGGGCGAACTGCGGCGCGCGAGCGATGCGCAACTGTGGCCGCACTTCGGACGCGACGCAGCCCGCATCCGCGATCGCGCGGCCGGTCTCGACGATCGCCCCGTCTCGCCGGACCACGACGAGAAATCGGTCAGCGCCGAAGAGACCTTCGAACGCGATCTCACCGACGGTGCCGCCCAGCGGGCCGCCCTGCTGCGCCTGGCCGACAAGACCGCTGCGCGCCTGCGGGCCAAGGGTCTGTGTGCAGGCGTCGTCCAGGTGAAGCTGCGCGAGCACGATTTCCGCACGCACAGCCGGCAGCGACCACTCGTTCCCCCCGCGCAGGATTCCCGGGCGATCGGGCAGGCGGCATTGATGCTGCTGGAGGCCTGGCGTCGCGAACACCCCGGAGCCAAGCTGCGCCTCGTCGGCGTGGGCACAGCGGATCTGGGCGCCCCGGCACAGCCAGATCTTTTCGGAGCCGCCGAGTCGCCCGGCAACGCCAAGCTGGACCACGCCCTGGACGCGATCCGCGAACGCTTCGGAAATACTGCGGTGCGTCGGGCCGGAAACCTGCCCAAGCCGGGCGATTAAGCCGCCTTGATGCAAGGATCGGGCCTTGACGGCACACCGCCGGCATGGCAAACGGGTCGACCGCCGACTATAATTGTCGGTTACCCCTCACAGGAACTCACCCTCCCGATGAGCAGCCGCAAGCCGCAAAAGCCCGCCCCGTCCCGCAAGCCTGCCACCAAGCAGGCTGCTGCGGCCAAGACCGTCAAAAAGCCGGTCGCAGCCGCCAAACCCGCCGCGAAGAAACCCGCGCCGGCCAAGGCCGCGCCCGTGGCAAAGAAGCCTGTGGCCAAGGCCGCTGCGCCCGCCAAGTCCGCGGCCCCGGCCAAGCCGGTCGCTCCGGCAAAGCAGGCCGCTCCGGCGAAGCCGGCTGCATCCGCCAAGCAGGCCGCTCCGGCGAAGCCGACGGCCCCTGCGCCCAAGGCTGCTGCCGCTGTGAAGCCGGCGACCAAGCCCGTTGCACCGCCCCCGGCCGCCAAGGCCGCGCCGGTCGCAAAGGCCGTCGCGCCCAAGGCCCCCGCGAAGGTGGCTGCACCCGCCCCGGAGAAGTACATCCCCGCCCCTGAACGCCGTGTAATGCCTGAAGAGCGCCAGTCGCAGCTCAAGCTGCTGATCGCGCTCGGCAAGGAACAGAGCTACCTGACCTATTCGCAGGTGAACGACCACCTGCCGTCCGAAATCGTCGATCCGGAACAAATCGAAGAAATCGTCAGCACCATCGAAGAGATGGGCATTCGCGTCTATGAAAAGGCGCCGGACACCGAGCCGCTGCTCGCGTCCGATGCCTCCTCGCCCGCCGACGAAGAAGCAATCGAGGAAGCCGCGCAGGCGCTCGCCGCGCTGGACGCCGAACTGGGCCGCACGACAGACCCGGTCCGCATGTACATGCGCGAGATGGGTACGGTCGAGCTGCTGACGCGCGAAGGCGAGATCAAGATCGCCAAGCGCATCGAAGAAGGCCTCGACGCGGTCAAGTCCGCCCTGTCGAACTACCCCTCGACGATCGAACACATCCTGAACGCCTATGAGCCGGTGAAGGCCGGCCAGGGCCGCCTGATCGACATCATCGTCGGCTTCATCGACCCGAACGCGCCGGACGTCATCGCCCAGCCGCAGAACCCGACGAAGCTGGCTGAAGTCGCCGAGGTAACAGCCGAGGGCGAAGAGGAAGAGGCCGCTGACGGGGAAGAGGAAGAGGCCGTCGATACCGGCCCGGATCCGGAGGAGGCTGCACGTCGCTTCGCCTCGCTCGCAAAGCTGCATGGCCAGGTCGTGGCCTCGCTGCAGAAGCTGGGCGTGGACGATCCGAAAACGCAGAAGCTGCGCGCCAAGCAGTCAGCCGAGTTCATGGAACTCAAGCTCGCGCCGCGCATGTTCGAAGCGCTGATCCAGAAGCTGCGCGTCCAGATTTCCGAAGTGCGGACGCTCGAGAAGGAAATCATGGTCTTCGCGGTCCGCGATGCGCAGATGCCGCGCAAGGACTTCGTCGCGACCTTCCCGAAGAACGAGACCAACATCAAGTGGCTGGCCAAGCACCTGCAGGCCGGCAAGAAACACTCGCAGCTGCTGATCAAGTTCAAGGATGACATCGAGCGTCGCCAGCTGAAGCTGGCCGACATCGAAGCCTCGCAGCACCTGACGATCCACAACATCAAGGAAATCAACCGCGATGTGTCGATCGGCGAGGCCAAGGCCCGCCGCGCGAAGAAGGAAATGGTCGAGGCCAACCTGCGTCTCGTCATTTCTATCGCGAAGAAATATACGAACCGCGGCCTGCAGTTCCTGGACCTCATCCAGGAAGGCAACATCGGCCTGATGAAGGCGGTCGACAAGTTCGAATACCGCCGCGGCTACAAGTTCTCGACCTACGCGACCTGGTGGATCCGCCAGGCCATCACGCGTTCGATCGCCGACCAGGCCCGTACGATCCGCATCCCGGTGCACATGATCGAAACCATCAACAAGCTGAACCGCATCTCGCGGCAGATGCTGCAGGAGATGGGCCGCGAGCCGACGCCGGACGAACTGGCCGTGCGCATGGAGATGCCGGAGGACAAGGTCCGCAAGGTGCTCAAGATCGCCAAGGAGCCCATCTCGATGGAAACTCCGATCGGCGACGACGAGGATTCGCACCTGGGCGATTTCATCGAGGACACCTCGGTGGCCTCGCCGATCGACCAGGCCACGGCCGAGTCGCTGCGCGAAACGACGCACGCCGTGCTGTCGCAACTCACGCCGCGGGAAGCCAAGGTGCTGCGCATGCGCTTCGGCATCGACATGAACACAGACCACACGCTGGAAGAGGTCGGCAAGCAGTTCGATGTGACGCGCGAGCGCATCCGTCAGATCGAGGCGAAGGCGCTGCGCAAGCTGCGTCATCCCTCGCGCAGCGAGCAACTGCGCAGCTTCCTCATCGAGGATTGATCCTGTCGCCCCCTCGGGTGGCTTGATCTGCAACAAGGCCCGCTTCGTGCGGGCCTTGTTGTTTCAGACGGCACCCTCCGGCAAGCCCATCCTCAGTCCGGATCCCACTCCGCGCGCGTGGCGATCAGCACCTCTCGCAGCGACTTCGGCGGATGCCCGGTGAGTCGCTGGACATCATCGGTCAGGATGTCGAACACGCCTTCCTTGAGGGCCTGGCAGAAGGACAGCATGTCCTCGCTGACCCAGGGGATGGGCGACTCCGGCGTCAGGTCCGCAACGGTACGCGGAACGCCCATGGCGTCGAAGATCGCCTGCATCGCTTCGTGGGAGACGGTTCGGGTTTCAATCGGACGGCCGGAGATTTCCGCGGCCAGGTCCATCGCCTCGCGCTGGCTCAGGGACTCCGGACCGGTCGGCGTGTAGGTCGTGTTCGGTTCACCCGCGCCGAGCAGCAGCGCCACGGCGCAATCGACGCAGTCATCCCGCGACACGAAACCGACCTTGCCCTCGCCCGCACTGGTTTCATACAGCCCCGTGACGATCGCGAACTTCGCCATCGCGATACCGACGGCCTCCGCGTACTGGCTGTCCTCGAGGAAGTTCCAGGAGAGGCCCGACTCGCGGATACGCTGTTCGGTGGCGAAGTGATCGATCTTCACCATCGACGGATTGAGCGGATCGGCCGCAGCCACGATCGACGTATAGACAATGTGCTTCACGCCCGCACGCTTCGCCGCATCGACCGCGTTGTAATGGGATTCGATGCGCGCGCCCACCTGGTTGGTGCTGACCAACAGCATGCGCTCCGCCCCCGCAAAGGCCATATCCAGCGAGACGGGGTCATCGAAATCCGCTGCACGAACGCTGACGCCTCGTGCTGCGAGGTCTGCCAGTTTCGCAGGATCGCGCGTGGTCAGGATCAGGTCGCTGGCGGGGATGCATGCCAGCAACTTCTCGGCGGCCTGTCGGCCGAACTGTCCCCCGGCACCGGTGACGAGAATCTTCATGACGGCTTGACCTCAGGCTATTGCGCAACCGGCACGGACGATCTTGCCGTCCTGCAGGTGATAGTGGATGTACTGCGGGATTTCGACGACCTGGCCGACCTGAAGCCCGACGAGGCGGCCCAGGCCTTGCGCCTCTAGCGTTTCCTGCGTCAGCTCGCGAATGCCTTCCAGCCGCACCACGGCTTCGAGCGCGACCATCTCGTCGCCGCCCTGGAAGGCCGTGACATTCACGCTTTCGGTCGCGTACTGGTGGAAGAAGGCATAGAAATCCCGCACCTCGGCCTTGGTGCGGAAGTGGTAGCCCGCGAAAGCCAGATCGAATTCGTCGGCCCAGAACGACAGCACGCCGTCGTAATCCTTGGCGTTGAAGCAGGCGAGGTAACGATCGTAATCGGCACGATTCATCGCGATTCCTCTGCAGCGACCAGTTTATCCACCATCCGGCGGTACAGCGTCGGCGCCCGGTCGACGTCGAAGAGCACCATTTTGCGCGAGGGATCCGCATCGATGACGCGCTGCTGCGCGGTCAGCATCTCCCGATCCTCGTTGAACGCGAGGCTGCCAAGATCATAGAAGGCTTGTTTCATTTGCGCAGCGCCCGGTTGATTGTCCCAGGGCCCGAAGCAGAAGAAATATGTCGTCTTCTTGTGGGTGATCGGCGTGACGGCCTGCGAGGTATAGCTCGCAAAGATCGGCGCTTCGGTCGGCCGGTCCGCTCCGGCGCGCTCGGCGGCGCCCACTTGGAAATACCGCGTGTGCAACAGGAAGTAGCCCGGCACCAGGTAATCGAAGCTCGTCAGCACGTCGCAGAGCGGACCCACGATCGGGGCCTGCGGTGGCGGAGTGGGTGCATCCTTCATCCAGCGCTCCACGCGCACACCGTTGGGCAGCTGCGAAATGCGCAGATCAGCCTCGGCCCAGGCCTTGTTGCTGGCTGAACTGCCACCGCCAAAGCTGTTCCGGTGCAACCAGGCAATGTGCGAAAGGTCCAGCAGGTTGTCCTGGATCAGCTCGTAATAGACGTCGTAGTCCATGAAGCCGGGCAGCATGTGCCAACCCGGATTCTCGTAACCGATGAACGGCGGCAGCAAGGCCTCATCCGCCTTGGACGCCTCACCCATCCATACGAACACCGCGCTCTCGCGCTCGACCACCGGGTAGGCACGGGCGCAGAGCGCCTTCGGCTTCGCGTTGCTGCCGGGCACCTCGACGCAGGCACCGGCGCCGCTGAACTTCAAGCCGTGATAGAGGCAGCGCAGGTCGTCACCCTCCACCTGCCCCAACGACAGGGGCGCAAGCCGATGGGGGCAGCGATCCTCCAGCACGACGAGCTTGTCGTCGGACTGGCGGTAAAACACCAGCCGCTCGTCCAGCAGCATCCCGGGCGTCGGCTTGCCGGCCGGGAAATCCTTGCACCAGCCCGCCATGTACCAGGCGTTTCTCACATAGCGGACGTCGTAACTCATGACGTCGTCTTTGCTGCCGCTTCGACGGCCTCTTTGTCCATCATGGCCTGCAGAACGCGTCGCCCCATCACGGCCGTTGTGTCACTGCGCAGCATCAGCTCCTGCGGCAGGTCATCCATGGTGCCCACGATCTTTTCGATCGCTTCGGTCGCGAAGATGTCCTCGGCAATGACGGGTTTCAGATATTCGACCATGAACTCCACACCCTCGCGATCGGGCGAACCCATCGCGAAGAAATAGCTCGTCGAGGTCTTGGTGGCCGGTGTCACGGCGTGCCACACGCGGCTGGACGCCAGTTTTTCTCCTGCACGCGGCTGCCCTTCCGGCACCGTGCTGTCGCCGATGCCGGCATGGAAGCCCGGATAGAAGAAGTCCATGCCGGAGAGGCGATCGAGCAGTCCGTCATAGCCCCAGCGTTCGCGAATGGCCGGCGTAGCGGGCGTGTTCTTCATGATGCGATGGCTGCGCAGGCGCCGGTCCGTCTGGTCGCGCATTTCCGGCGTGGCGGCGTCATCGGCCGTACCAATGCTGCCACTGTGCAGGAAGCCAAGGTGCGAGAGATCCAGCAGATTGTCGTTCAACAACTGGTAACGCCCGTTCACGTGGTTCATGTAGAAGGGCTTGGCATGGAAATCCGGACCGGGCGTGTAGCCGATCTCTTCCATCGTCGGGATCAGCGACTCGTCCGCCTTGTCCGGATCGCCGGGCCAGATCCACGCCCACAGCCCACGTTCCACGAGCGGATAGGCCTTGATCGACAGCACGCCCGGCACGGTCTTCTGGCTCGGGATCAGGGTGCATTTGCCGTCCGCGCCGAAGGTGATGCCGTGATAGCCGCACTGGATCGCATCGCCCACGCGCTTGCTGTCGCCGAGCGGAAAGTGACGGTGCGGGCAGCGGCCTTCGACGGCGACCGCGGTGCCGTCGGCCTTTCGATAGAGCACGACCGGCTGGTTCAGGATCCAGCGGCTCAGCAGCTTGTCGCCGATCTCTTCGCAGAACGCCGCGACGTACCAACCATTCCTGGGTGCATAGCTGCCTGGCTTGAACGGATACATGGCCCCACCCGGTTTCGTCATTTTCGAAGGGCTTTAAACTAACAGTGTTAGTTTAAAGCGCGCAACCGTAGACTCGAGGTTATGAAACGCGTCGGCCCGAAACCTGCAGCGCTGTCGCTGAACAGCATCGTCGACGAAGCTGTTCGCCTGCTCGGTGATGAAGGGCTGGAAGGCGTGAGCCTGCGGCGGCTTGCGGCGCGGTTGGGCGTGCGGGCGCCGTCGCTCTACTGGCACGTCCCCGACAAGTCCACGCTGCTCGCGGCAATGATGGAGCGCATCTTCCGGGCTTGTGTCGAGAGCGTGCCGTCACGGACCCACTGGCGGGAGTGGATGCAGGAATTCGGCGCCGCCCTATGGCGCACACAAGATGCCACACGCGATTTCGCACCCCTGCTCATCACGTCACCGATGGACGATGCGCAGATCACGCGGGTCGAGGCCCTGCTCACGGAGCGTCTGGTCGGTCTCGACATCCCTGTCGAGGATGCGCTTCGCATCCAGAGCAGCGTGCAGGTGTTGATGACGGGCTGGTTCATTTTTGCCCACACGCAGTTTTCGCCTGCGCTGTCGCTGCGCATGGATTTCCATGCGCGCGCCCTGCAAGACCTTGAACTGCTGCTGGAGGGCGAGGCCCGCCGACTGTCTCAGCCGCGCCCCTTGCGACGCATCCGCAGGCGATCGCGTTCGGCCGGATAAAGCGGGTTGCGCAGGTTCGCCACTTCCGAGGCAACGCGATCCGTTGGCGCCTTGTCAGGATCGAAGGACGCCACGATCGCCTCGTGCCGTTCCAGGATCCCAGGTCCGAACTCACCATGCGAGACGATGAACAATTCGTTGTTGCGGATCGCGCGCAGCACGCGCTGGCCGGCATCGATCGGGTCCATACCCACGAAGCCCATGCCCGCGGGACGATTGGTCGCCGGCGCCGGCGCCCGGGCACCTTCGGTCTTGGTGCCCGCGAAGGCACCGGTGCGATTCTTGTCGACCTCGCCGATCTTCGTCGCCACATAGCCCGGACAAAACGCGGAGACGCCGATGCGTTCACCCGTCGCATCGAACTCCGCGCGCAGCGACTCCATGAGTCCCAGCACCGCGAATTTGGTCATCGTGTAGATGCCCGCACTGCCGTTGGTGACCGGTAACAGGCCGTTCATCGACGACGTC
>CANGMU010000063.1 GCA_947454665.1 Pseudomonadota bacterium
CTGAAGTGGTTCTCGGATTACGAGACGAACCAGAACCAGCACGGCTCGCCGCTGTATGTCGATGGCGTGCTGTACGTGTCCACGGCGCGCAACGTCGTGTATGCCTACGACGCCCGCAGCGGCAAGCAGCTGTGGAAGTACAACCCCGTCATCCAGGGCGAGCGCCTGCGCTACAACCTGGGCCTGGTGAACCGCGGCCTCGCCGCGTGGAACGGCAAGATCATCATGGGCACGCTCGACGCGCGGCTCGTGGCGATCGACGCCAAGACCGGCAAGCAGGCGTGGTCGGTGGATACCGTGCCTGAATCGCTCGGCTTGGGTGATCTCACGAACAAGTACTCGATCACGATGGCCCCGCGCGTCGCGAAGGGGAAGGTGTTCGTCGGCGGTTCCGGTGGCGAGTTCGGCGTGCGCGGCTGGATTGCGGCCTATGACGTCGAGACCGGCAAGGAAGCCTGGCGCTTCTGGACCGTGCCGGGTGATCCGAAGAAGGGCTTCGAGAGCAAGGCGCTGGAAGCCGCTGCGAAGACCTGGGATGGCGAGTGGTGGAAGATCGCCGGCGGTGGCGGCACGGTGTGGGATGCCGCGGTCTATGACCCGACCACGGACCTGCTGTATTTCGGCACCGGAAATCCGACGCCCTGGAACTCGCGTGCGCGCACGCCGTCCGTGGGCGACAACCTCTACGCGGCATCCATCGTCGCGGTGAAGGCCGACACGGGTGAATACGTCTGGCATTACCAGGAAACGCCGGGCGACTCCTGGGACTACGACGCCGTCAGCCCGATGATGACGATCGACGTCACGCTGGATGGCCAGAAGAAGCATGTGCTGGCGCAGCCGTCGAAGAACGGCTTCATGTACCTGCTCGATGCGGCGAACGGCAAGCTGCTCGCGGCCGATGCCTTCACGGAAGTGAACTGGGCCAGCGGCGTCGACCTGAAGACGGGCCGTCCGATCGAAGTGCCGGGCTCGCGCTACGAGAAGGAACCCTGGAACGCATCGCCGGGCGCACCGGGCGGTCACACCTGGCATCCGAATGCGTACAGCCCCGACACCGGCCTGATCTACATCCCGACCTGGGAAAACTACGGCACGCTGGCGGACATCCCGCCGGGTCGCACGCCGCCGGGTGGTTTCAGCATCGGCGTCGCGTTCGGCGTGAAGGTCGACGCGGACAAGCTCAAGCCCTATGCGCGGCAGGCGGACATCGGCCTGCTCAAGGCCTGGGATCCGGTCGCCCGCAAGGTGGTCTGGCAGAGCGAGCCCGGCCAGCGTGCGACCAGCGGCGTGACGGCCACCGCCGGCAACCTCGTCTTCATGGGCAACAGCGGCGGCAAGCAACTGGCGGCCTATGACGCGAAGAACGGCAAGAAGCTGTGGAGCTTCGACGCGAAGACGGCTGTCTTCGCGGCACCGATCACCTATGAACTGGATGGCGTGCAGTACGTCGCAGCCAGCGTGGGTGGCGCGACGCAGGGTGGCTATTTCGCACCGACCTATGCGCGCATGCTGGTCTTCGCGATCGGTGGCAACGCCAAGCTGCCGGAGCCCGCGCCCTACACGCCGCCTGCACTGAACCCGCCGCCGTCGACGGCGTCGGCCGATGTGATCGCCAAGGGTGGCGACGTCTATTCGCGCAACTGCTCGGTCTGCCATGGCGCCAACGGCCTGCAGGCCCGCACCAGCTTCCCGAACCTGACGGTGTCGGCGCTGCTGTATTCGCAGGAAGGCTTCGACCAGGTGGTGTTGAAGGGCGCCCGCACCGACAAAGGCATGGGTTCCTTCGCGAAGGAACTGAAGACGGGTGATTCCGTCGCGGTGCGTGAATACCTGATCTCTCGCGCCAATGCGCTCAAAAACCCGGAAGCGAAGCCCGCGGGCCCGGCACCGGCGCGGCAGGAGACGGGCCACAAGGACTGACCGACACACGAGGAGCAGGCCATGGACGAACAGAACGTAAACCGTCGGCAGTTGCTGGGTGGCATGGCCGCGGGTGCGGCGGGTCTGGTGGGCGGACTGGTGCCGCGCAGTGGGGAGGCCGCCGAGCCCGCCGCGAACGTCGGCCCTTCGCAGGCGCCCACGATCACCGATGTGAAGGGCAAGGTCGCCTATGTCACGGGCGGCGCCAGTGGCATCGGCCTTGGCATCGCGCGCGTGCTGCATGAAGCGGGCGCGAAGGTCGCCATCGGCGACATCGACGAGCGGAACTTCGCCGAGGCGAGGAAGCAGTTCGCCGAAGGCGACGAGCGCGTCTATTTCATCAAGCATGACGTCATGGATCGCGACGCCTGGGCGCGCGTCGCCGATGACATCGAGAAGAAGCTCGGTCCCGTTGCGATCCTCGTGAACAACGCGGGCGTCGGCCTGCAGGCTCCGGCCAGCACGGGCACCGTGAAGGACTGGGAGTGGGGCCTGGGCGTGAACCTCTGGGGCCCGATCTACGGCGTGAACACCTTCGTGCCGCGCATGCTCGCCAACAAGACCGGCGCGCAGATCGTCACGACGACCTCAACCAGCGGCATCCTGCCCGGCAGCGGCGCAGGCATCTACACCGTCGCGAAGATCGCGGCCGTGGGCCTGATGGAAGAGCTGCGCCATGAACTGCGCGAGACGAACATCGGCACGACGGCCTTCGTGCCGGGCCTCACCGCGACGAACATCGGTCGCAGCGAGGAACATCGCCCCGCCTCGCTGAAAAATGACGGGCCTCCAGCCGTCGCCCCGGGTGCCCGCCCGCGTGCGGCTGCAGCGGGTGGTGCGCCCGCTGCGGCAGCCGCCCCGCGTCCTGCCGCCCCGGTCGTGTCACCCGCCTGGACGCGTCCGCAGGATCCGCTGGTGGTCGGCCGCTTCGTGCTCGACGGCATCCTGAACAACGACCTGTTCGTCGTGTTGCAGCCGGAATACCGCCAGGGCGTGGAAGCGCGCTGCAACGCGCTGCTCGAGTCGATGGTCGAATTCACGCCGATGCCGGAGTCGGTGAAGCAGGGCGTGCGCGAGAATCGCTACCTGCGCACGCCGGTCTTCGTGCAGGAAGTCGCGCATCGCAAGGCCACGCGCAAAAGGACGATCCCGAATACGTAAGGGATCGTCCCGGCTGTGCGCTACTGCGCGATCCGTACCGCCGGCACCGGCTTCCCGCGCCGCGAGAGCTTGCGGCACAGGATGTAGAACACCGGCGTGAACAGCAGGCCGAACAGCGTCACGCCGATCATGCCGAAGAACACCGCAACGCCGAGCGCCTGACGCAGCTCTGCGCCGGCACCGGTGCCGAAGGCCAGCGGCACCACGCCACCGATGAACGCGGCCGAGGTCATGAGGATCGGCCGCAGGCGCGTGCGCGCCGCCTCGATCGCGGCCTGTGTCGGCGTCAGCCCATGCTCCGCTTCGCCTTGCCGCGCGAACTCGACGATGAGGATCGCGTTCTTCGCGGCCAGGCCCACCAGCACCACGATGCCGATCTGCGTGAGGATGTTGTTGTCGAGGCCCATCGCGTTCACGCCGAGCAGCGCGGCCAGCACGCAGAGCGGCACGATCAGGATCACGGCCAGCGGCAGCGTCAGGCTTTCATAGAGCGCGGCCAGGAACACGAACACGAACACGACGCCGAGGAAGAAGGCGAGGCCACCGGCATTGCCGGAGATCTGCTGCTGGTAGGCGATATCCGTCCACTCGATGCGCATGCCGGCGGGCAGGTGCTCGCGCGCCAGGCGCTCCATCGCAGCCATGGCCTGGCCCGATGAATAGCCGGGTGCCGCTTCGCCCTGGATGTCGGCGGCCGGATAGAGGTTGTAGCGCATCACGCGATAGGGCGCGGTGGCCGGCTGCAGCGTGGCCACCGAATCGATCGGCACCATCGCACCGGAGGCCGAGCGCGTCTTGAGGTTGCCGACCCAGGCCTGGTCCTGGCGGAAGGCCGTGTCGCCCTGCGCGATCACCTGGAAGGTGTGGCCGAGCAGCGAGATGTTGTTCACGTAGCTGCCGGCCAGATAAGTCTGCAGCGTCGCGAACACATTGCGCACCGGCACGCCGAGCATCTCCGCACGGTCACGGTCGACTACGGCATCCAGCGTCGGATTGCGCGTGTTGAAGTTCGTGAACGAACTGCCGATGGCCGGGTCCTTCGAGGCCGCTTCGGCGAGTTCCTGCGTGGCGGCCTCCAGCGCGCGATACCCCAGTCCGCCGCGATCCTCGACCATCAGGCGGAAACCGCCCGTGGACCCGAGTCCACGCACCGAGGCGGGCATGACAGTGCGGATCTCCGCCGCGGTGATGCCGGAGAGACGCTTGCGGATGTCGGCCGCGATCACCGTCGCGGACTGCCCCTTCTTGATGCGCTCGTCGAAGGGCGCAAGGATCGCCCACAGCTGGCCGGAGCTCGTGGCTGGGCTGAAGGTGATGCCGTCCATGCCCGAATACACCGAGGCGGCGGTCACTCCCGGCGTGGCCAGCACCATCGGGATCACCTGCTGCACGATGGCGTCCGTGCGCGCGAGGCTGGTGCCCGGCGGCATGGTGATCGAGATGGCGACGTTGGCCTGGTCCTGAACGGGGATGAAGCCCTGCGGCGTATCCGCCGCGCGCCAGCCCGTGAGCCCGACCAGCGCGGCATACAACACCATGACCAGCGCGCCACGGCGCAGCAGCACGGCGGTGGCCTTGCCATAGCCCTCGCCGAGTCGATCCATGCCGGCCTCGAGCTTGTCGCCCAGCGCATGGAACCAGCGACCGAGCGCTGTGCGGCCGGTGGATTCGCCATGCGGACGCAGCAGCTTGGCGGCCAGCGCGGGGGAGAGCGTCAGCGACACGATCAGCGAGATGACGGTCGCGGAGGCGATGGTCAGCGCGAACTGCTTGTAGAACTGGCCCGTGATGCCACCGAGGAAGGCGGTCGGCACGAAGACGGCGACCAGCACCAGGGCGATGCCGATGAGTGCGCCACCGACCTCGTCCATCGTGAGGTGCGCGGCATCGCGTGCGGACATGCCGCTGCGAAGGTGACGTTCCACGTTCTCGACGACGACGATCGCGTCATCGACGACGATGCCGATCGACAGCACCAGGCCGAACATCGACAGGTTGTTCAGCGAAAAGCCGAAGGCTTCCATCACGGCCAGCGTGCCGATCAGCGAAATGGGAATGGCCAGCAGCGGGATGACGGCCGTGCGCCAGCGCTGCAGGAACAGGATCACCACCGCGATGGCCAGCAGCATCGCCTCGAGCAGCGTGGACCGAACGCCCTCGACGGCTGCGCGCGTGAACGAGACCGGGTTGAAGATGATTTCGTAGCCGACGCCCGGCGGGAATTCCTTCTCGAGCTCGTCCATCGTGCGATGGATCGCGTCTTCGGTTTCCAGCGCGTTCGTGTTCGGCGACTGGTTCACGCTGAGCGAAACGGCCGGCTCCAGGCTCTTGTACGCATTGATGCCGTAGTTCTGCGCGCCCAGTTCGACGCGGCCGATATCGGAGATGCGCGTGACGCGTCCCTGCGCATCGCGCTTGATGATCGAATCGGCAAAGGCCTCGGGTGAGCTGAGGCGTCCCTGGCCGCGCACGTTCAGCTGGTAGGCCGCGGGGGAATCGCCGAAGGGCGGAGCGCCCACGGCGCCACCGGCGACCTGCAGGTTGTTGTTGCGCAGGGCGGTGACGATCTCCTGCACGGTGAGGTCGCGCGCTGCGGCGCGCTCGGGGTCGATCCACACGCGCATCGCGTAATCGCGTGCGGCGTTGACCGTGACATCGCCGACGCCCGGCGTGCGCAGCAGGCGCTCGCGCACCTGCAGGCTCGCGTAGTTCGCGATGTACTTGCGGTCGACGGAAGGGTCGGTCGAGAACATGTGCACGATCAGCAGCGTGTCGTTCGAGCCCTTGCGCACCGTGATGCCCAGGTCGCGCACTTCCTGCGGCAATTGCGGCAGCACGGACTGGATGCGGTTCTGCACCTCGACCTGCGCGATGTCGACATTGGTGCCCGTCTTGAAGGTCACCGTGATCGACATGCGGCCTTCGCCCGTGGACGAGGACGACATGTAGAGCATGTTCGGGATGCCGTTGATCTGCTGCTCGAGCGGTGCCGCCACGGTCTCGGCGATTTCTTCCGATGTCGCACCGGGGTAGTTCGCGTTGACCGATACGGTGGGTGGCGCGATCTGCGGATACTGGTCGACGGGCAGCGTCAGGTAGGCGATCACGCCCATCAGCGTGATGACCACCGACAGGGCGCCCGCGAAGATCGGGCGGTCGATGAAGAAATGGGAGATGCGCATGGCGGGCCTTTAGTGCAGGCCGCCGGCCGGCTTCTCGAGTGCTCCGTTCTCGCCGCGCGAGACGCCCGACGGGAAGGCCGTGACCTCGCCTTCGGTAACCGTGACCTTGCGGCCCGGGCGCGCGCGCTGCACGCCGCTGATGACGATCTTGTCCTGCGGCGTGAGGCCTTCGCGGATCACGCGCAGACCGTCGACGAGCCGACCCGGCTTCACGACCTTCTGGCCGATCGTGCCTTCGGCATCCACGACATAGACCACCTGGCGGGTCTGGTCGGTGACGACGGCCTGGTCCGGCACGAGCAGGGCCGGTGCGGCAGCACTGGCAAAGAGTCGCAGCTGGCCGAAGAGGCCGGGCGACAGGAAGCCATCGGCATTCGGCACGACTGCGCGGGCGCGCCCGGTGCCCGAGCCGCGGTCCACCTCGTTGTCGAGGAAGTCCATGCGGCCCTTGAAGCGGTAGTCCTTTTCATCCGGCAGGCGGATCTCGACCGGGCTGGTCTTCGCGCCACCGGCCTCGCGGCGGTATTTCAGCAGCGCGGCTTCCGGGGCGTTGAAGACGAAGCGGATCGGGTCCTGCGACTGGATCGTCGTCAGCAGCGTGTTGTCCGCCGCGACGAGATTGCCCGGTGCAAGCCGGCGCCAGGACACGCGGCCCGCGATCGGCGCCGTGATGCGCGTGAAGGAGAGGTTCAGCGTCTGCGTCTCGACGACGGCTTCGGTGGCGGCCACGTCCGCCGTGGCCTGCAGCTGGGCAGCCGATTTCAATTCCAGCATGGACTGGCTCACCAGCTGGCTGGCCGCGAGCGACTGCGCGCGCTTGAGTTCGGCGTCCGCGTTAGCAAGGCCCGCCTTGGCGCGCGCGAGATCGGCCTTGGCCTTCGCGAGTTGCGCGGCATAGGGGCGCGGGTCGATCACGAAGAGCAGCTGGCCCTTGGCGACCGTCGCACCATCGGTGAAATGCACGGATTCGATCGCGCCCGAGACGCGCGGCTTCACGTCCACCGCATCGACGGCCTCAAAGCGACCGCTGTAATCGTCCCAGTCCGCGACCGGCTTGGTCAGCGGGTGCGCGACCAGCACGCCCGGCGGCGGGGGCGGCGGGGGCGGCGCCTTGCCGCAGGCCGACAGCAGGACGAGGGCGGGCAGGAGCGCGCAGGCGGTTTTTTTCATGGTTTTTCGAACGAGGATCCCGGATTCGCGACGATAACAGTCCCCCTGCCCAAGATCACGGCTATCCCGGTAGGCTTGAACGCATGGGCCCGACGCAGACACAGCCATGACCGAATCGATCGACGCCGGGCTCTTCCGTGACTGGCTGAGGGACACGGAAGCGATGCTGCGCGGGACGGGCGGCGCCGATGTGCCCTGCGGGAGTTGCGTGGGCTGCTGCGTGTCGTCGTACCACATCTGGCTGCGGCCGGAAGACCGCGTGGCCTATGACGAAGTGCCGGAGGAATTCCTCCTCCGCGGCCGCGGCCAGCCGGAAGGGCATCATTTGATGGGCTATCGCGATGATGGCCGCTGCCCGATGCACACCGCGCAGGGCTGCCGCATCTATGCGGATCGCCCACAGACCTGTCGCGACTATGACTGCCGCATCTTCACCGCAGCGGGCATCGAGGCCGGCGATGCCATCAAGCACGTCATCAACGAGCGGGTCCGCGCCTGGCGTTTCCGATATGCCGATGACGCGGATCGTGCGGCGCATGTCGCCGTCACGGCGGCTGCGACCTTCATCCGCAAACAGGCGGAGGCCTTCGCGGGCGCTGCGCCGACCGCGCCAACAGGCATCGCCGTGCTGGCCCTGAAGTCGCATCGCGTGTTCCTCGATCCGGGCGCGGAATCGTGCGAGGCTGCGGCCCTTGCCAAGGCGATCATCGAGGCCAGCAGAGCCTTTGACGCCGACAGGGGGAATCAGACATGAACGCCGCATCTCTGCCGTTGCTGGTCGACACGGACTGGCTCGCGACGAACCTCGATGCACCGGACCTGCGCGTGCTGGATTGTTCCGTCACGCTGGTGCCGGTCGAAGGCGGCGTGCGGCTGGAGAGCGGCCGCGCAGCCTGGGCTGCCGGCCATATCCCGGGTTCGGGCTTCGCCGACCTGATGCAGGACCTGTCCGACCGCGACACGAAGCTGCCGATGATGATGCCGCCCGCCGCGCAGTTCGCCGCGGCGCTGGGCGCGCTGGGTGTCGGTCCCGGCACGCGCGTCGTCGTGTACGACGCCGGCAACCACACCTGGGCGACGCGCCTGTGGTGGATGCTGCGCGCGATGGGCTTCGATGAGGTTGCCGTGCTGGATGGCGGGCTCAACCGCTGGAAGGCCGAAGGTCGCGCGCTGTCCGTGGAGCTGCCCTCGCATCCTGTTGTCGGCTTCATCGCGCAGCCGCGTGCCACCGCTTTCGTGGATCGTGAAGCTGTCCGCGGCGCGTTGGGTTCCGCGCAGGTGCGGATGATCAATGCGTTGTCGGCGGATGAACATGCCGGCCGCGTGAGCCGAACGCCGCGGCCCGGCCGTATTCCGGGCAGTGGCAACGTGCCGGCGGGCTCGCTGGTCGACTCGGCCACGGGTCGATACCGGAACCTGGATGAAATCCGCGCATTGATGCAGTCCTCCGGCGCGATGGACGCGCCGCGCGTCATCGCCTACTGCGGTGGCGGCATTGCCGCGACCAGCATTGCCTTCAGCCTTGCGCGTCTCGGCGTGCAGGATGTGGCCGTCTACGACGGTTCGCTGGTCGACTGGAGTTCGGATCCCTTGCTGCCGATGGAAACCGGTTGAGGAGTGCGCCCCGCATGAACCCGAGTGACATGAGCAATAGACGTGCCCTGCTGAAGTTCCTTGCCGCGAGCCCCTTGCTGGGTTCGATCGCCGCCGCCGAGCGCGCGCTGGCGGAGGAGCGCTTCATACAGTCCGCGGCGGAGGGGCTCGACGTCTTCGAGTTCGAAGCGGCCGCCCGCAACATCCTGCCGCCCGCGCACTGGGGCTATCTGTCGAGCGGTGTCGACGGCGACGTCACGCTGCGTGCGAACAGCGCCGCCTATGCCCGGTGGCAGCTCAGGGCACGTCGCCTGGTCGACGTCAGCAAGATGGACCTGTCGACGGAGGTCTTCGGCACGAAGATGGCCACGCCGCTGTTCCTGTCGCCGATCGGCAGCCAGCGTGCCTTCCACCAGTTGGGCGAGCTGGAGGTGGCCAAGGCCGCCAAGTCCCGCAATGCGCTGCAGGTGGTCTCGACGGTTGCATCGATGCCGCTCGAGACGATCATCGAAACGCGCGGCGCGCCCGTGTGGCTGCAGCTCTATACGACGAACAAGATGGATGCGATGCAGAAGATCGTGAAGCGCGCCGAGAAGGCGGGCTGCCCGGTCGTCGCCGTCACGGTGGATACGCCCGCCGGCCGCAACACGGCGACCGCGACGCGGCTGCGTCGCGACGACACGCGCACCTGCTCGAACTGCCATGTGGTCGGACCAACCGGGAACCCCGCGCCGAACCTCGCCCTGAAGCCGCTGTTCGCGGGCATCGACACGCAGGGCCTGGGCCAGACGTCGCCCTCGCTGACCTGGGACTTCATCAAGCGGCTGCGTGACATGACCACGATGAAGATCGTGCTCAAGGGCATCGAGGACGAAGAAGACGCGCGGCTTGCGGTTCAGCACGGCGCAGACGGCGTGTATGTGTCGAACCATGGCGGCCGGGCGCTGGAAAGCGGGCGCGGTACGGTGGAATCGCTGTCCGAGGTCGTCCGTGGTGCGGACGGCAAGATCCCGGTGTTGCTGGATGGTGGCATCCGCCGCGGCACGGATGTTTACAAGGCGCTGGCGCTGGGTGCTTCGGCCGTCGGCATCGGTCGGCCGCAGGTCTGGGGCCTGGCGTCTTTCGGCCAAGCCGGCGTCGAGCGCGTGCTCGACATCCTCAACATGGAACTGCGTCTGGCCATGGCGGGCTGCGGGGCCCGCAACGTCCGCGAGATCAGCGCCGCATCGCTGTACGACACGCGCCGGGGCTAGAAGCGGTCCCCGGCCTGCGCGACGCGGATCCACTCGCGGCAGGCGGCCGCAGCGGCGTCGGCTTCAGCCGGCGCCCAGGCCGCGAATTCAACGGCCGTCGCCGGGTCGTAGGGGCC
>CANGMU010000064.1 GCA_947454665.1 Pseudomonadota bacterium
CAATGTGGCCATGCCGCTGGGCGAAGGGCTGTGGGGAACCCTCACGAGCCTCGAGGCCTATGAGCTTCGTCTGGCAGACCCTTCCACGGGACAGGTGGCGCTGTTCGGCGCCGTGAATGAACGCGGGGCTGTGTCGCCTTTCGTGGTGCGCCTGAAAGTGCGCGACGGTGCCATCCAGAGAGCCGAACTGCTCGTCCGCCGAAAGTTCACAGAGCCACGGATGATGGCGGACCCCAAGTTCGAGAAAAAGGCCGTCTTCGACGAAGTGATTCCCGCACAGAACCGTCTACCGCGTGCGCGGCTGATCTCGATCGCTGATGGCTACTTCGACACCCTGCAGCTCAACGACGGCACGCTGTTCACGCAGTTCGACGACCTGTGCAACCGCGTCGAAAACGGCGTGCAGACCACCAACAATCCGGAACTGGCGAAGCGGATCCATCCGTCCATCGGCATGGGCTGCGCCGAGCAGTTCAAGCTCGGTTACTTCCGCTACGACGATCGGCTGCGCGACCGGCGTTTCGACCTCGTCGACGAGGAACGTGGCCTGATCCTGGCCCGCGCGATGATGGACCACTCAGGACGCCTGCAGACCTTCACGCTGACCGATGGCAGCGTCCAGCAATCCGGCTATCTCTCGCCGCACAGCTACTACTTGATCGAGCTGTTCAAGATCACGCCGCAGGGAAAGATCCGTCAGATCGAGGCAGGCTTCCTGACCGTGCCGTACTACATGCCGCTGACCGCGGAGTAGAGATAGACAGGGATACTGGGCCCGCTGGGATTCGAACCCAGAACCAAGGGATTATGAGTCCCCTGCACTAACCGTTGTGCTACAGGCCCATCGCAGGAAGGGCGCAACGATACCATCGCCCCGGTTTGCAGTCGCCGGACCCCGGACCTAGGCTTCGACCCATGTCCCGCCTGATGGTCTTCCAGCACGTCGCGGCCGAACCGCTCGGCACTCTGCATGCGCGCATCCGCGCCCGCGGGCACCGCATCCGCTTCCACAATTTCGAGCGCGATCCGGACGCACAACCGAACGTCGACCGCTACCAGGGCCTGATCGTGCTCGGCGGTCCAATGAACGTGGACGAGCAGCATCTCCATCCGCACCTGAAAACCGAACTGCTCGCGATCGAGGTCGCGCTGAAGCAGGACAAGCCGGTGCTGGGCATCTGCCTCGGCGCGCAGTTGCTTGCGCATGTGCTGGGTGCGCCGGTCGTGCCGCACGAACGCCATGAGATCGGCTGGTACGACCTGGAGACAACGGCCGAGGGACGACGCGATGCAGTGATCGGCACGCTGGGCGAGCGGGCGCCGGTCTTCCAGTGGCATGGGCGCACCTACGGTCTGCCCACGGGCGCCGTGCAGCTCGCGCACCGTCAGCTGCGAGCAGCAGGCCTTCCGCTTCGGCGAGACGGCCTATGGCTTCCAGTTCCATCTGGAGGCGGACACGAAGATGATCGAGCGCTGGCTGCGCACGCCGGCCTATCTCGACGAACTGCATTCGGCGGCGCTGCCCCATGACGCGGCCGGCATCCGCGCCGTAACGGCAGAACGGATGGCCGCCATGCAACCGCTCGCAGAGACGGTGTTCAACGGCTTCCTTGACCTCGTCGGGCGGCCAATGCGGAGAATCCTGCTGCCCTCCCACGACGGGCTCGACTAGACTCGCGCGCCATGGACACCCTGCCCCCCTGCCCCCAGTGCACCTCCGCCCTCACCTACGAGGACGGCACCAACTTCATCTGCCCGGAATGCGGCCATGAATGGCCCCAGGCGGCCGCTGCGGATGCCGCGCCGGAAGCACGCGTCGTGCGCGATTCGGTGGGCAACGTCCTGCAGGACGGCGACTCGGTCACCGTCATCAAGGACCTCAAGGTGAAGGGCTCTTCGTCGGTCGTGAAGGTCGGCACGAAGGTGAAGAACATCCGCCTCGTCGACGGCGACCACGACATCGACTGCCGCATCGAAGGGATCGGCGCGATGGGCCTCAAGTCGGAGTTCGTGAAGAAGAGCTGATCATTCCTGCCAGGGCGGATCCTCGCGCATCGCGACGCGCGAGGAATTCCCGAGCAGGAAATCACCCAGCAGGTCGATCGTCTGCGGGAAGGCCGCGTTGACCTTCGCACGCAGCTCGGCCGAGCTCTTCGATTCAGCGACGGCCTTTTCGAAGCGGACGAGGTAATTCTTCGTATAGGTGAGCGCGCTGGCGTCGTCCGGCAGGTCGGGCTTCTTGTGACCGGCGATGACGGTCTTCGCGCCCAGCGCGGCAAGCCGATCGACGCTCGCGGCCCAGGCCTTGCGCTCCGGCTGCAGCGACTCGCCGAGCCAGAGGTGCACCTCGTTGAACAGCAGGTCCCCGGCGATCAGCGCCTTGGCCGAAGGCACCCACAGCGCCGTGCAGTGCGCATGGTCGCCCTGCAGGGGCCCCACGACTTCGAGGCGTTCGCCCTCGAGCGTGAGCACACCGTCCTTCACGGGCTCGGGCGCAGTCGGATACCGCGGGCCGTTGGCGCCGAGCATCGGGCTCCAACGCTTGATCTTCATCGGGATCGACTTCCAGATGTCGTCGACCACTTGCGGCGCGGCATAGACCTTCGCATCCGGGAAGGCCTGCGTGATCACTTCCATGCTGAAAAAGTGGTCCGGGTGGTCGTGCGTCACGTAGATCGCATCGAGGTGCTTGCCGCTCTCGAGGATCCACGCGACGACACGGTGCGCATCGGCGCGCGTGAACGGCGCGTCGACGAGCACTGCCCCCTTCTCCCCCTTCACCAGCGTGATGCTGGTGAACAAGCTCCCAGCACTGGTCTGCATCACCTCGACCGTGAGCGGCGCGGCCTGAGCCACGCTGCCAGTAATCGCGAAGCAGACCAGCGCCTGCAGGAACCTGCGGATCATGGGCCGTCCTCGGTCAGAACTGCTGCGGGTTCACGAGGACCTTGCACTGGGTGCTGCGATGGCGCAGCGCCTCGAACATGTCGGGCATGTTAGGCAGGTCGACGATGTCGGTGACCATCGCGCGCGGCGTGGCCGGATCCTTCTCCAACACGTCGGCGGCCAGCTCGAACTCACGCACTTCATAGAAGGCCGAGGCCTGCAGCGTCACTTCCTTGCTGACGAACTGGAAAGGCATGAAGGTATCGGGCGGGGTGCAGAGACCCAGCACGATCACCTGGCCACGCACCTTCACGAGCTCGATGGCCTTCTGGATCAGGCCCGGCTTGCCGACGGCTTCGTAGACGATGTCCGGCGGACCGCCGAGCGCCTTGGCAACGCCCTCCGGCGTCGCATCCTCGGGCGAGAGGAAGTGCGTCGCGCCCATCTGCATCGCAAGGCCCGCGCGGCGGTTCGAACCCGCGGTCACGGCGATGCGGCTGGCACCCATGAACTTCGACCAGTAGGCCGCGGCCAGGCCGATCGGGCCTGCGCCGATGATCAGCACGCGCGCACCGGCCTGCGGCTTCGCCAGCGCGACACCGTGCAGGCTGACGGCCAGCGGCTCGACCAGCGCACCATCTTCCAGCGCCAGCGTCTTCGGCAGCTTGATCAGCTGGTGCGGCTCGGCGAGGGCGTACTGGCCGTAACCACCGCCATCGATGCGCATCTGCGAGCACCAGGCGGGCACGCCAGCCTTGCAGGTCGCGCACTGACCGCAGCCGTGCACCGGGAACACCGCGACGTGGTCGCCCACCTTCACGTTGTCGACCTTGCGGCCCAGCGCCATCACCTTGCCCGAGTACTCATGGCCCAGCACCGTGCCGGGCTGGCAGCCGAAGATCGGGTCTTCGGTGATGTGCAGGTCGCTGCCGCAGATGCCGCAGCGGCAGACCTCGACGACGACTTCGTTGTCGCCCGGCGTCGGGTCGGGAATGGTCTCGACGACGAGCGGCGAGTTCAGCTTCTTGAATACAGCGGCCTTCATTTGAATTACACCTCTTCCAGAACCACGCCAGGTGGCTCTTCGATCAGTTCCAGCACGATCCCACCGGGATCGCGCACGTAGACAACCTTCAGTCCGTCGACCGGACCAACAACTTTGCATCGCCGCGGATCATGACGTGATCTCCACGACGCAGACGCCGCCATTCACCTTGGCGTTCTCCCCCTCGGGCACGAGGATCTCGAGCAGTGTGCCATTGCCGGGCGCTGCTATTTCCTGCGTGACCTTTTCCGTCTCGATCTCGTAGAGCACGTCGTCCTTGTTGAAGGCGTCGCCGACCTGTTTGTGCCACTTCGCGATCGTCGCCTCGTGCATGTTCATGCCGACGCGCGCCAGTTTGAGCGTGACCTTCATGCGAGCAGGCCGCGGCAGGTATTCACAATCGTGTCCGCGTTCGGGATCACGCGCGCCTCGGCATTCGGCGCATAGGGGATCGCGACGTTCGGCACAGTGACGCGCTTGACCGGCGCCTTAAGCCAGCCGAAGCCCACGTCGGCCACTTCCGCGGCGATCTGGCTCGCGACGCTGCAGCGGTCGCGGGCTTCGTCGCAGACCACGAGGTGGCCCGTCTTCTTGACGGACGCGAGAACGGCGGCCAGGTCGAAGGGCACCAGCGTGCGCGGATCGATCACTTCGGCATCGACGCCTGCGGCGGCCAGGTGCTTCGCCGCCTCGAGCGCCGGCTTCAGCATGGAACCGATCGCCACAACGGTGACGTCCCTGCCCTCACGCGCAATGGTTGCCTTGCCGAAGGGCACGAGCAGCTCGCCATCGGGCACTTCGCCCTGCTCGCCGCCACGGCCACCCGCCTCCATGAAGAAGGTCGGATTGCTGCCGCGGATCGCCGTCTTCAGCAGGCCCTTGGCATCGGCCGGCGTGGCCGGCGTCAGCACGTTGATGCCGCCGAGGTTCAGCAGCGGCGGATAGGCTGTATCGGAATGCTGCGCGGCATTGGAACCGCCGCCGCCGTAGGAGCAGATGACCGTGATCGGCATCTTCGCCTGGCCGCCCGACATCAGGCGCATCTTCGCCATCTGGTTGCCGATCGCATCCATACCCGTATAGATGAAGTTCGAGAACATCAGGTGCAGGATCACGCGGTGGCCCGCGGCCGCGGCACCGACCGCCATGCCCGTGAGCGTCTGCTCGCAGATCGGCGTGTTGCGGATGCGGTTGCGGCCGAACTTCTCGGTGAGGCCGCGGCAGTCGCCCATGATCGCGAGCTCGACGTCCTCGCCGAACAAGATCACCTTCGGATCGCGATCCATCTCTTCGAAGAGCGCTTCATTGATCGCCTGGATATAGCGTTTCTTGGCCATGTGCGTGTCTCCGTCAGGGCGTCTGGCCGTCGAACATCAGGCTGAAAGCGAGCTCCGGATCGGCCGGCTCGCTGTCCTCGGCGAAGCGCACCGCCTCGTCGACCTGCGCCATCACGCGCTGCTCGATTTCCTCGAGCCGCGCGACATCGGCCGGGCCACCCTTCTCGAGCTGCGTGCGCGAGACGATCAGCGGGCAACGCTTCTTCCAGCTCTCGATCTCTTCCTTTTCGCGATAGCGCTGGCCACCCAGGAACAGGTCTTCGGCTTCCAGGTGGCCCTGGATGCGGTAGGTATGGGCCTCGATGAAGGTCGGTCCACCGCCGCTGCGGGCACGCTGCACGGCGTCCTGCATCGCTTGCCAGACGGCGACGACATCATTGCCCTCGATGACGTGGCAGGGAATGTTGAACGCGCGGGCGCGGTCGACGATGTGGCCGGAGGTGACCGTCTTCGACGGGCTGAATTCGCTGAAAGTGTTGTGCTCGCAGACGAAGACCAGCGGCAGCTGCCACAGGCTTGCGATGTTCAAGCACTCCATCAGCGTGCCCTGGTTCGATGCGCCGTCACCGAAGAAGTCGGCGACCACGCGACCCTCGCCCGACAGCATCGCGGAATAGGCAGCACCGGTCGCGATGGCAAAGCCCGCACCCACGATGCCATTGGCGCCGAGGATGCCCTTGGAGAAATCGGCGACATGCATGGAACCGCCCATGCCCTGGCAGATGCCGGTCTTCTTCGCCCAGATCTCGGCCATCATGGCCTTGAGATCACCGCCCTTGGCCAGGTAATGGCCGTGGCCGCGATGCGTGCTGGTGATCATGTCGCTGTCAGACAGGTGCGCGCAGACGCCGGTCGCGATCGCCTCCTCGCCGATGTACAGATGCACCGCACCAGGCAGGTTGCCCGCCTTGTTCTCGTCCCGCAGCCGCTCTTCCGTACGACGGATCAGCAGCATGCGCTCATACAGGGCGAACAGGTCGTCCCTGGACGGCGACTGGTTGGTCATCGCGTGTCCCCCGGTTCCTTGAAATTCGAATCGCGCCGACTATGCGCCAAGTCGCCGCGGGCCGGCAATCACGCTAGGATTCAGCCCATGAAACTCTATTACTTGTCGGGAGCCTGCTCGCTGGCGTCCCACATCGCGCTGATCGAAGCAGGGATCCCGCACCAGGCTTTTGCCGTGGATCGCGCCACCAAGCGCACCACCGACGGCCAGGATTTCCTGGCATTCAATCCAAAGGGATATGTGCCGGCCCTCGTGCTGGACAGCGGCGAAGTGCTGACCGAGTCGCCGGCGCTGCTGCCGTACATCGGCGCCCTGAACCCGGCCGCGAAACTGATTCCGGCGCCGGGCACGCTGGGCTATTTCCGGGTCAGCGAATGGTGCGTTTACCTCAACTCCGAGGTACACAAGGCGCTGGGCCCGATCTTCCGGCCGGATACACCGGAAGAACAGAAGGCTAAGCAGCGCGTGATCGCGACGAACCGTCTGAAACTCGTGGAAGCCACGCTGGCCGACAAGCCCTTCCTGACGGGCGCGGAATTCACCGTCGCGGATGCCTATCTGTACGTGATCCTCAGCTGGACGCCGCGCACCGGACTGGACCTGTCGCAACTGCCGCGACTGGCCGAGTTCCTGGCCCGCGTGAGCCAGCGGCCTTCGGTCATCGCCGCCCGCCAGAACGAAGGTCTGCCGGTCTGAGACGCCCGTCACCCCGACCGTGACACGGGCGTGACACTTCAAGTGGGCCAGGACGGTTAGCCTCCTGCCCATGTCCCTGCTCGATCTCATCGTCCTGAACCGCCGTACCGCGACCGATGCGGGCGTCGTGTCGCAGGTTCCCACGCTGGACGACGCCTGCGTCGTGAAAACCTGCCTGCGCGAAGTGCAGGTCACCACGCGCGATGCCTTCGACCTCGGCGACGTGCCTGCGGGCGTGGATGCCGGTGGGGATCTCTACCAGGGCGCAGAGGCTTATGGCTTCCTGCTGCGGCTGGCGAGCGGCCTGGAAAGCGAGATCGCAGGCGAAACCGAAATCTTCGGGCAGATCAAGGAAGCCTGGCGGAAATACGAGACGGAACACGCTGGCAGCGCGAAGTCGCTGCGGCCTTGGATGCAGCGCCTGCTGCAGGAAACCAAAGAGATCCGCAGCGAATACATCGTGGGCCTGGGTAGTGCGACCTATGGCTCGCTCGCCCGACGCCTGATCGGTGGCCGACCGGAAGGCACGACGCTGCTGGTCGGTGCAGGCCAGCTCGCGGCCACCGTGCTGCCCTACCTCGACAGCGCGGACCTGCGCATCTACAACCGCAGCCCGGCGCGTGCCTTCGAGATGCTGGCCCAGGCCCGGGCGCGCGACAGCGGCTACACGACCACCGTGCTGGAACCGACGCTGGACGCGGAATTGGCCGCCTGGCGCGATGCGCGCGATGTGGTGCTCTGCGTACCGGCCGATGTCGCGCGCGATGCAGCCCGCGTGGCCACCTGGCGCGAACACGCCGAAGCACGTGGCGGGCGGATCCTGCATCTGGGCATCATGGATGCGACGGGCACTGCCTGGCAGGGCGTGCCGCGCCTGGCCTGTCTGCGCGAGCTGTTCAGTCTGCGTGACGCGCAGGCTGAACAGCGCGATGCCCTGCTGGTGCGCGCGCGACGCGCCTGCGCCGGTAAGGCCCAGCTTGCACAGCTGGATGATGCGGACGGCTCGCGTCCCGGCAGTTCGAATCACGGCTGGGAAGACCTCGCGGTCTTCCTCACCCTTTGAAGGAACACGACACGATGACCGCCCTCACGCTGCGCCTCGGCACTCGCCGCTCCGCCCTCGCCTGGGTCCAGAGCAGCCAGGTCGCGCAGGCCCTGCGCGATGCCCATCCCGGCCTCGAGATCGAGATGGTCGGCATCGACACGCGCGGCGACCGCATCCAGGATGTGCCACTGACGGGCCTTGAAGGAAAGGAATTCTTCACTGCCGAAATCGACGCCGCGCTGCGCGAGGGCCGTGTCGACCTGACCGTGCATTCCCTGAAGGATCTAAGCCTCGAACGTCCGGCGGAGCTGATGCTGGGCGCCGTGCCTCGCCGCGCGAACCCGCGTGATATCGCGATCTTTGCCCCCGACGTGATGGAACGCCTGCGCGAGGGCCAGGGTCTGCGCATCGGCACCGGTTCGCCGCGTCGCCAGCAATTGCTGCCGCCCTTCTTCTCGAAGGCGCTGCCCTTCGGGAACCGCAATACGATCGAACTCGTCGGCCTGCGCGGCAATGTCGACACGCGGCTGCGTCGCGTGCGCGAGCCGCGGGGCAGCGAACGCCAGCTCGACGGCATCGTGCTCGCGCTCGCCGGCCTCACGCGCCTCTATGCCGACACAGTCACCGAACGTCAGGGGCGCAAGCTGCTCGACGAACTGCTGGCCGACCTGCCGCTGATGGTGCTGCCACTGACCGACAGCCCCTCGGCACCGGGCCAGGGTGCACTGGCCATCGAATGCCGCGCGGATGATGCGCGCACGCGTGCCATCCTGGCCGCGATCGACCATGCCCCCACGCGCGCCGCAATCACTGCCGAACGCGCGGTGCTCGCCGAATACGGCGGTGGCTGCCACCAACGATTCGGCGCGACAGCCATCGAACAACCGAATGCCGGCACGCTGCTGCAGATCGCGGGACTCGCGGCCGACGGCCGCGACATCGCCCAGCGCCGCTGGAGCGAAACCGACACCCTGCCTGCGCCCATCGGGCCACTGCGCAGCTGGAACGGTGCCACAGCAACGCCGCCTGCGATGCGTCCCGTGCTGGATGCGACAGCATTGTCTGCGCAGCTGCAAGGTGACGCCGTGTTCGTCGCGCATTCGCGGGCGCTGCCGGAAGGCGGCGCCGCAGCGCTGGCCGGCAAGCGTGTGTGGACGCCGGGCAGTGGCAGCTGGTTCAAGCTGGCTGCGCAGGGCGTCTGGGTCGAGGGCTGCGCCGAAGGGCGTGGCGCGGCGACGGCAGCGGAGCTCGTGCGCGAGGGCGTGTTGCGGCTGCCGCCGGCTGCGCGCTGGTCGGTGCTGACGCATGCGGGCGCCGAGACGGGATGGGCGACGAACGCCTGGGCCGGAGCACAGGTGATTCCGACCTACGCCAACGAACAGGGCACGCCCGACACGGCAGGCCTTGCGGGCGCAACGCATGTCTTCTGGAGCAGCGTGTCGCAGTTCGACGCCGCACGGCATCAGGCTGCGCCGAACGCGCACCACGCCAGTGGTCCGGGCAAGACCGCCGATCACATCCGCCGTGCAGGCATCACGGCCTTCACGGCCTTCCCATCCGTCGAGGAGTGGCAGCAATGGGCAGCAAGGGCGCGCTGAGCATCCAGCCGGTCCGTCAGTCGCGCGTCATCGCGCTGCTTGCAGGCATCTGGCTCGCGATCATCCTGGCCTTGGGTTTCTGGTGGGCATCCACCGTGCTGCGCCAGTCGCAGCGCATCGCGGACCTGATGCTCGCCGCGGGCCGACCCGCGGCGGAAGCGGCCGCGGAAGTGCAGGTCACGCAGCGCATGCTCTATTGGGAATCCGGCACCTTCCTGGTGCTCCTCCTGACCCTGTCGGCCGCGCTGTTCTGGTTCTACTGGCGCGACATGCTGCGCGCCCGCGGCACGCAGGCTTTCTTCGCTGCGCTGACGCATGAACTGCGCACACCGCTGACAAGCGTACGCCTCCAGACCGAAGCCATTGCCGAGGGCGAGCCGAGCCCTGCACTGGTCGAGCGGCTGCTGGCCGACACGCACCGCCTGGAATCGCAGATCGACAAGACGCTGGAACTGGCGCGACTGGAAGGCGGCGGATCCCTTGCCGAACAGGAGATCCGATTCGACCCCTGGCTGACCCGCGTCATGGGTTCTATCGTGGCCAATGAAGGCGGCACGACGCGACTGGATGTCGTACTGGAACCCGGCCTGCCGGCCGTCCGGGGCGACACCTCCGCCGTGCAGATGATCCTGCGCAACCTGGTCGAGAATTCGATCCGCCATGGCGACGTCGTGGATGTCCGAGTCGAACTGACGGCGCGGCGCGCCAAGGGTCATGTCGAACTGCGCTACATCGATGACGGTCGCGGCTATGCCGGCGACGCGTCGAAGTTGGG
>CANGMU010000065.1 GCA_947454665.1 Pseudomonadota bacterium
ATTTTGTCGCCCCCTCGCAGTGGTTGATGCAGGTGGCCCGTGTGCTCGAGGGCACGGCCATCGTCCACGTGTATACGGCTGTACCCGCGTTCCTGATGGCGAGCTGCGAAGGAACGCGCAGGTCCACGGCCATGACGGTCTGGGCCACCTACATGCCGGCAGGCACGGCGGTCGGCCTGCTGCTGGCCAGTGCCTTCATCGGCACGGAATCCTGGCGCGGACTGTTCCTGGTCCATGGCGCGCTCTATGTCCTGGTTGCGTTGCTGAACCTGCGTCAGCCCGTGCTTGCGGCACCGCCGGCGGGTGCTGCGGTCCCGACGCTCGGGCAGCGGCTGCAGGGTCTGCGCGACGCGTACTCACGGCCCGCCTTGTTGCTGCTGGCCCTCGCGTTCTTCCTGATGATCAGCCTTGGTTTCGGTGCGAACACGACCTTCCCGGGCTATTTCGCCCGTCTGCATGAGGTGTCGGTTGCCACGACGTCCCGCGCCATCGCGCTCGGGACCTTGCTGATGATCCCCGGCTCGCTGGGCGTCGGCGCACTCATCGCGCGCGGCATCTCGCAGCGGACGGTGTTCATCGGTCTCGGCCTGCTCGGTACCTTCGCCGGCTCGCTGGCCTTCCATCCGGCGCTGACGGTGCCGCAGCGGGCCGTCGTGGTCGGTCTGTGGTTCCTGGTGTCCGGCGCGTCCATCGCCACCTTGATGGCGACGCTCCCTCTCGTCGCAGAGCCGGCCCGACGCGGTGCCGCTGCCGCCTTGCTGAACCAGTCCGCTGCGACGGCCACTTTCGTGAACCCGCCCATCTGGCTGCCGCTGGCCGCGGCCGGTGCTGGCTGGCTTTCTTTTGCCGGGCTCATGGCTGCGGGATGGTTTGTCGCCGTCATCGCAGTCTGGTGCCTCGCGCGTTTCTCGAACCCAGGGGAAGCCCGATGAAACTGCACAAGATCGATGCGCCGCGTTGCCTCGTGGGCGAAGGGCCCGTTTGGGATGTGGCCGAACAGGCGCTGTATTACGTCGACATCCTCGGCAAGAAGCTGCACCGCTACGACCCGGTCAGCGGCGCCGTGCGCAGCTGGGAAGTCACGAAGCCCATCGGTTCGATGGCCCTGCGCGCGAAGGGTGGCGCCATCATCGCGTTGCCCGATGGCGTGCACACGCTGGATCTTGAAACCGGCGCCACCGCGCCCTTTGCCTGCGAGCAGGGACTGGATCCGCGCCTGCAGTTCAACGACGGCAAGGTCGATCGTCGCGGTCGCTTTGTCGTGGGTACTACGGACACCAAGATTTCCGACGACCTCGGCCAGGTTTACTCCGTGGGTGCTGATGGCAGTCTGTCGGTGATCGACACCGGTATCGTCATCAGCAACGGGCCGTGCTGGTCGCCGGACGACAAGACTTTCTATTTCGCGGACAGCAAGCGCTTCGTCATCTACGCCTACGACTACGACATCGAGACGGGTCGCACGTCGAACAAGCGGGAGTGGGTCAACACGCGCGAATTCGGTGGCTTCCCGGACGGCACCACCGTCGATGCCGAGGGTCGCGTCTGGAGTGCACTGTGCGAGGCGGGCAAGGTCGTCGCCTGGAATGCCGACGGCACCGTCGCGCAGGTCATCGACTTCCCCGTGAAGCTCACGTCCAGCGTGATTTTTGGCGGCGCGAATCTCGATCAGCTTTACGTCACGTCGATCAACCCTTCGGCCTTGCCCTTCCTGAAGATGGACGCCGAGCCGCTGGCAGGCGAGACTTTCGTCGTCGAGGGCCTCGGTGTCCGAGGTCTGCCTGAACCCCGTTTCGCCGGTTGAATCCCATGAGCGCACACAAGATCGAACCCGCGGCGCTGGTCCGCGCCTTCAAGGCCTTCGCCGCCGCGATCGGCAAGGACAACGTCTTCACGGCCGCGGAAGACCAGGCGGCATACTCCGATCATTACGCCGCAGACGACACCCTGCATCGGCCTTCGGGTGCGGTGGCACCGGGGACGGTCGAGGACGTTCAGGCGATCGTCCGTATCGCGAATGAATTCCGGATCCCGCTGTGGCCGATCAGCCGCGGCAAGAACTTCGGCTACGGCGGTCCCGCCCCAGTGGTAAAGGGATCGGTCGTGCTCGATCTGTCGCGCATGAAGAAGATCGAAATCGATGCCGAGAACGGCACCGTCATCGTCGAGCCGGGTGTCGGCTTCTTCGATCTTCATGACTTCATCCAGTCGCGCAAGCTGCCCTTGTGGCTTTCGGTGCCCGGCAACAGCTGGGGCTCCGTCGCCGGTAATGCGCTGGACCGTGGCGTCGGCTATACGCCTTACGGCGACCACGCCGCGCGCATCTGCGGCCTGGAGGTCGTCCTGCCGGAAGGCGAGGTCGTGCGCACGGGTATGGGCGCGATGAAAGATTCACCCAACTGGCAGCTGTACAAGCCTGGCTTCGGTCCGTCCTGGGACACGATGTTCTGCCAGTCGAACTTTGGCATCGTGACCAAGCTTGGTCTCTGGCTGATGCCCGAGCCGGAGTCGGTGCTGGGCCTCAACATCGAGTTTGACAAGCCCGAGGACATCGGCTGGGCCGTCGATGTGGTCGCCCCGCTGCGCCGCGAAGGGATCATCCAGCAGTCACCGTCCTTCGGTAACTGGATGCGTGCCGCGGCCGTCATGACCCGCCGCGAGCAATGGACGACGCCGGGCAAGCCGCTGGACGAGGGTGTCATTACCGCCATCCGCCGCCAGTTCGACATCGGCTGGTGGAGCCTGTCCGTACGGACCTATGGGCCGCTCGACATCAACGAGGCCACGCTGCGTCACATCCAGAAGGCTTTCAACGGCAAGCCTGTGCTGTCGATGAAGACCACGCGCTGGGCGAAGGGCGACGCGCCGATGGGTACGCCGGAATCCGGCACGCCGATCAGCTTCCCGCTGGCCAACGCCAACTGGTACACGGGCCGTGGTGGCCATGTCAGCTTCTCGCCGGTGCTGCCGGCGCGCGGCGATCTCGCGCTCGCGCAGTTCCGCCGCACGAAGGCGCTGTACGACCAGTTCAAGATGGATTACCACGCGAGCTTCTCGATGGGCGAGCGCTCGATGACCAATATCAACCAGGTGCTCTTCGACCGCGACGACGCGGACATGGTCAAACGCACCGACGGGCTGTTCCGCACGTTGGTCGACGATGCGAAGGCACGCGGCTACGGCGAATACCGCACGCACATCGAATACATGGACCTTGTTGCCGATACCTTCGACTTCAACGGTCATGCCCTGCGTCGCCTGAACGAGAAGCTCAAGGACGCGCTCGATCCGCGCGGCATCCTCGCCCCGGGCAAGAGCGGCATCTGGCCGGCCAGCCGGCGGGAGAAGCGTTGATGAACCGCATCCTGATCGGCGCCTGTTTCGCCATTGCTCTTTCTGTCGGCGGCGCTGCTCAGGCTGCTGCTCCCGCGGCCAACGCGGCCTGGGCGAGCCCCAGTTCGGCGGCGGACCAGAACCGCAACGCGTCTTCGCCTGACGAGGCCTTGTTCGTCGAGAAGTGCGGCATGTGCCACCGCGAGCGCGGCATGGGCACTGTGATCCTCGCCCGTCGTACCGGCGCGGATGTCGCGCTGCTGGAGAAGCGCAAGGATCTGTCCGCCGACCTGATCCGCGTTTATGTGCGGACGGGCGCCGGCAACATGCCCCGCATCGGTCGCGGTGAAGTTTCCGATACACAGCTTGCTGCCATCACACGCCACCTCGTCAGGAGCACGCCATGATGCGCATTGGACGACGCGGCCTCCTGGCCGCCTTTGGCGCCACGGTGGCCGCGATGGGTCTGCGTCCGCGGCAAGCGGATGCGGGCGCCGCGACGAAGTCCGTCGGCGCGGCGACGGTGCGCTGGCTCGTCGACGCAAGCCTGTCGACGCAGGACGTTGCCTCGTTGCCTGTCGTTGCGCCGACCCGGCTCGATGCCGACCTCGTGCAGCAGTGGCGCGATGGTCTCCGTGATGACTTGAGCAGTGGCAGTGGCACTGCCACCGCGCTCGTGCGCTGGGACAAGGCCTTCGTGCTGCAGGGCCTGGCGCGGGAAGCCGGGATGCGGGCGCGCGTCGAGCGCCTTTCGCCGGCGCTGTTCCGTGTGAACCTGTCGGCGCGAAGCTAAGCTGCCGCTAAGTCAGCGCCCACACGGCCCAGGCCGCGGCTGTGCCGGTGAAGATCGGCCAGATCATCGAGCCGGTCAGCTTCATCGTCGCGATGGCCACCGCGGCGCCGATCCAGGCCTTCGGTCCGCCGTCCCACACGGCTGGGGCGACATAGCTCACGAACAGGCAGCCCGGGATGTAGGACAGCATCGCCTGTAGCCCAGGTGAGGGCTTGAAGCGCGCGAACAGCCAGTAGCCGCCCGCACGGCAGGCAAAGGTGCCGACGCCCATCGCGAAGGTCGTGATGAGGTTGAGACCGCCGACGTGGTACCAGGCGGGATCCATCACGCGCTCCGATTCAGGCGGTCGCGCAGCGCGCCGCAGAGCCCGCCGCCGACGGCGCCCGCCACGATGTGCCACGTCGTGCCGGGCAGCAGACGTGACACGCCGAACGCAACCGCAGCCGCTGCGAGCCACGGCACGAGGTCGATCCGGCCGCGCCACATCGGCACCAGCAGTGCGATGAACACCGACAGCGCCGCGAAGAACACCGGATGCCCCGGCGGTGCGGCGACCACCGAGCCCAGCACATGGCCGGCCATCGTGAGCAGCACCCAGGCGATCCAGATCGGGATGCCGCTGCCGATGAGATAAGCCGCGTCGTTCCGGCCGGCCTGCATCTCCTTCAGTGACAGCGCCCAGTTGTGGTCGATCATGAAGAACAGGCTGAGCCAGCGACGCCAGCCATGAAGCCGGTCGAGCCAGGGCGCGAGCAGCGGCCCCATCAGCAGGAAGCGCAGGTTCACGGTCAGCGCCGTGAGGTTCACCGGCAGGAAATGCACGGGCGTGGTCCACGCGCCCAGCGCCAGCAGCTGCGCGGAACCCGCAAACGCGAAAAAGCTCATCAGCGTGGCTTCGGCGAGCGAAAGTCCATGCGCCTGCGCCGTAAGACCCGTGACGATGCCGAAGGGCACGCCACCCAGCACCAATGCCGGGCTTGCACGCAGACCCCGCGTGAACCCCTCGCGCGTGAAGGTGACCGGTGGATGCGGAGTCATGCTTCGACGTCGCCTTTGGCCTTCGGCACGACAACTGCCACGCGCGGCGCCCGCCCCGGTCGCTTCGGCAACTGGCCGTCGCGGTGCAGGTCCACCGCGCGCCACAGGTACCAGGCCGCCGCCGATCGATAAGGCCGCCAGCGTTCGCCGAAGGCCAGCAAGGCCTTGGGCCGCGGCATGCCCTTGAGGCCATAGGCGAGGCGGAAGCCGTTGCAGACGCCGAAGTCCCCCACGGGCAGCACATCAGGCCGGCTCAGCGAGAACATCAGCAGCATCTCGGCCGACCAGCGGCCGATGCCGCGGACGCTGATGCAGCGTTCGACCACGGCTTCGTCATCCAGCGTCGTGATCTCTTCGTCCGTCGGCAGCGTGCCATCCAGCGTGCGCGCTGCCAGATCCTGCAGCGCCGCCACCTTCGAAAACGAAAAGCCGACGTCTCTAAGCGCCTGCGCGGGCTGGGCCGCCAGTTCGGCAGGCGTCGGGAAACGATCGCCGTGCAGGGCTTCCAGTCGCCCCAGGATGCGCTGGGCCACCACACCGGAGATCTGCTGGTTCGCGATCGAGCGGGCCAGTGTTTCAAACACCGACCGCGGTTCCCGCTGCGTGAGTCCGCATTGGCCCACCACGGCAACGATGCCGGCCATCACCGGATCCACGGCGGCAAAGTGCGCAGCGAGCTTCTTCGGCGTCATGGCGTCCTCAGGACTGGCAGGACGGGCAGTAATACGTGGATCGCTGTCCCTGCACGGTGTGCCGGATAGGCGTCGCGCAGCGACGGCAGGGTTCGCCGGCGCGTTCGTACGCATACAACTTGCGCCGGAAATAGCCGGGCTTGCCGTCCGCGCCCACGAAGTCGCGCAGCGTCGTGCCGCCGAAGCGGATCGCCATCGCGAGCACTGCGCGGATCGCTTTCACCAGCTTCGCGCATTCATCCCGTGTCAGCGATTTCGCGGCCCGACCCGGGCGGATGCCGGCGCGGAACAGGGCCTCGCTTGCATAGATGTTGCCCACGCCGACGACCAGGTGGCTGTCCATCACCAGCAGCTTGATTGCCACGCGCTTGCGTCGCGTGACCCGGTGCAGGTAGGCCGCATCGAAGCCGTCGCCCAGGGGTTCCGGCGCGAGCTTGCACAGCAGCGGATGCGCATCGGCGTCGCCCTCGATCCGGTGCAGGCTGCCGAAGCGGCGTGGGTCGTTGAAACGCAGCGTCTGTCCCGAGTCGAGCAGCAGGTCTACGTGGTCGTGCGTCAGGCGCGGCGTGTCCTGCGGCAGCACCCGCAGGCTGCCCGACATCCCGAGGTGCAGCATCAGGCTGCTGTCGTCCGCGAGGTCGATCAGCAGGTATTTGGCGCGGCGCCGGACGCCTCGCACCTGCTGTCCTGCCACGAGCCCCGGCATTGCGGCGTCCACCGGCCAGCGCAGCCGCGGCTCATGCACGGCAAGCTGCAGGATTCGGCGGCCAGCGACATGCGGTTCGATGCCGCGGCGCGTGGTTTCGACTTCAGGGAGTTCCGGCATCTGCCCAGTCTATCGCCAGAAACGAGAAAGCCCGCTGCAGGAGCGGGCTTTCCGGAACCAACCAAGCGGTATCGATGCGCCGCGAGGCGCAGCCGATTACTTGATCTTGGCTTCCTTGTACGTGACGTGCTTGCGCACGACCGGATCGTACTTCTTCGTCTCCATCTTTTCCGGATGCAGACGCTTGTTCTTCATCGCCACGTAGAAGTGGCCCGTGTTCGCCGTCGACAGCAGTTTCACTTTTTCGCGCATGACTGCAGCTCCTTAGATCTTTTCGCCCTGGGCGCGAAGCTTCGCGACCACGACATCGATGCCGTTCTTCTCGATCGTACGCATGGCACTCGTCGAAACGCGCAGACGCACCCAGCGCTTTTCGTCTTCGAGCCAGAAGCGCTGCACGTGCAGGTTCGGCAGGAAACGACGACGCTTCCGGTTGTTGGCGTGCGAGACGGTGTTGCCGGTGATGGGCTTCTTGCCGGTGACTTCGCAGACGCGGGACATGGCGTAAATCCTTGGACTGTTTGTACAGGCCCTGACTCTGGGAGCCCGGGCGATGAAAAGGGCGCGTTTTATACCAGCCGGAGGGGGTCCGGGGCAAGTCGTGCTGTCGGTCGGCTCACAACAGTCCCCGTTCTGCGAAGGACGTGCAGCGGGTGTCCCCCACCACGAGGTGGTCCAGCAGCCGGATGTCGACCAGCGCCAGGGCGTCCCGCAGCCTGGCGGTGATCAGTTCGTCCGCCTGGCTGGGCTCGGCCACCCCGGACGGGTGGTTGTGCGCCAGGATCACGGCCGCTGCATTGCGCGCCAGGGCCTGTTTGACCACTTCCCGGGGGTGCACGCTGGCGCCGTCGATCGTGCCCCGAAACAGCTCCTCAAAGGCGATCAGGCGGTGCCGGTTGTCCAGGTGCAGCAGGCAGAAGACCTCGTGCGGCCGGTCGCGCAGCTGGGCCAGCAGGAAGTCGCGGGTGGCCTGGGGTGCCTCCAGACAGGGGCCGGTCCGCAGCGCCTCCGCATAGTGACGGCGCGAGAGCTCCAGGGCGGCCTGCAGGATGCCGGCCCGGCGGCGGCTCAGGGCCCCGGGGCGGCTGTCCGAGCAGGCCCCAACCAGTGATCGCAGCCCCCCATGGCCGCGTAGCAGTTCGCGCCCCACGTCGACGGCGCTGGCGCCCCGGCTGCCGCTCCCGAACAGCACGGCGAGCAGCTCCGCGTCGCTCAGGTGGGCGGGCCCGCGGGCGAGCAGCTTCTCGCGGGGACGTTCTTCCTCGGGCCAATCGCGGATGGTCATCGGGATGTCGCCCTCCGTGGCGTGATGCAAGGCGCGAGTCTGGAGGCCACTCATGCTTCCGGCGATATGCTTATCGCCTGCGGATCATGGAAAAGGCCCCGCGACGCTGCCCATAATCGGACGCATATGGACGGCAAACGGATCGTGCTCGGCGTGACGGGCGGCATCGCGGCTTACAAAAGCCCCGATCTCGTCCGGCGGCTGAAGGAACGGGGTGCAGAGGTGCAGGTCGTGATGACCGATGGCGCCCGGGAATTCGTCACGCCCCTGACTTTCCAGGCCGTTTCCGGCCGCGAGGTCCGCAGCGATCTCTGGGACAAGGCGGCCGAGCAGGCGATGAGCCATATCGAGCTGGCCCGCTGGGCGGACCTGGTCCTGGTCGCGCCGGCTTCCGCCGATTTCCTTGCTCAGCTCGCCGGCGGCATGGCGGGCAGCCTCCTTTCCACCGTCTGCCTGGCGACCTCGGCGCCGATCGCCGTGGCCCCTGCGATGAACCGCCTGATGTGGTCGAATCCGGCCACGCAGTCCAATGTCGCGACGCTGCGCGCGCGCGGTGTGCATGTCGTGGGCCCCGCGAGCGGCAGCCAGGCCTGCGGCGAAGTGGGCGAGGGCCGCATGGTCGAACCGGCCGACCTGGCCGATGCCGCGCTGGCGTTGCTGCCCGTGAAGGGCCCGCTGTCAGGCAAGCGCGTGCTCATCACGGCGGGCCCGACGCGCGAACGCATCGATCCCGTCCGCTTCATCAGCAACCGTAGCTCCGGAAAGATGGGCTATGCCGTGGCGCAGGCCGCGCGCGAGGCCGGTGCGGAAGTCGTGCTGGTCAGCGGACCGGTGAACCTCTGCGCGCCGGTCGGCGTGCGCAAGGTCTGCGTCGAGACGGCTGCGCAGATGCACGATGCGGTCATGGCCGAAGTCGATGCGGCCGACATCTTCATCGCGACGGCCGCCGTGGCGGATTACCGCCCGGCGCAGCCTGCGGACTGCAAGATCAAGAAGACCTGCGACCATCTGGATGTCCCCATGGAACGCACGGTCGACATCCTCGCTGCCGTTGCGCAACGTGAGAACCGGCCCTTTGTCGTGGGCTTCGCGGCCGAGACCAACGATGTCGAGGCGCATGCGCGCGCGAAGCTCGAGCGCAAGAACCTCGACCTCATCGCCGCGAATGAAGTCGGCGACAGCAAGGTCTTCGAGCAGGATGACAACGCGATCGTGCTGCTGTGGGCCGACGGTGGCCGACAGGAACTGGGCGCGGGACCGAAGACGCTGCTCGCGCGCCGCCTGGTCGCCTTCATCGCCGAGCGCAGCGGGGCCACTGCGACATGAAATCGCTGAAGGTCCGCATCCTCGACGATCGCCTCGGCAGCACCTGGCCCTTGCCGGCCTATGCCACAGAGGGTTCGGCCGGACTGGACCTGCGCGCGCTGCTCGAGTCGCGCCATGAACTCAATCCGGGCGAGACGCTGCTGATCCCGACGGGCCTTGCGATCCACATCGATGACCCGAGCCTCGCTGCCGTGATCCTTCCTCGCTCGGGCCTGGGCCACAAGCACGGCATCGTGCTCGGGAACCTCGTGGGCCTGATCGATTCCGATTACCAGGGCCAACTGATGGTGTCCTGCTGGAACCGTGGCACCCAGGCCTTCACGATCGAACCGGGCGAGCGCATCGCCCAGCTCGTCATCGTGCCCGTCGTGCAGGTCGCGCTCGAGGTGGTGTCTTCCTTCGAAGACAGTGCGCGCGGCAGCGGTGGATTCGGCCACACTGGCCGCGGCTGAATCCTGTCTGGCTGCTTTCCGCCGTCAACGGCGGACCTCGTCGGCCGTTCAGTTCGCATTAAGCCCATCGCTCCTATACAGGTAATCATGAACACTCCCATCACGCGCATCGCGCTGCTTGCCTGCCTCGGTCTCCTGACGGCCTGTGCCGACGTGCCGCAGCGGGCTCCTGGTGCCTACCGGCAGCGCGTTGCGGAAGAGGCCCCGCCGGAGCCGCCGCGCGTGTACTTCTACCCGACGAAGGGGCAGAGCACGGAGCAGCAGGACCGCGACCGCTACGAGTGCTACAACTGGGCCGTCAAGCAGACCGGCTTCGACCCAGGCCGCAGCCTGCCCCCGCAGGAACGTGTGACAGTCGTGCCGTCGCGGGCGCCGGGTGAGGCCACGGTCGGCGCCGCCATTGCCGGTGCCGTCATCGGCGCGATCGTCTCTGGCCCGCGCAATGCGGGCAGCGGCGCCATCGTGGGCGCTGCGGCCGGTGGCCTGCTGGGTGCCGCCGCCGAGAGCTCGCAGCAACAGCAGGTCGAACAGTTCCAGACGCGTCGCGGCGATCAGCGCCAGCGTCGTGAAGCCGGCGAGTATCGCCGTGCGATGTCCGCGTGCCTGGAGGGCCGCGGCTAC
>CANGMU010000066.1 GCA_947454665.1 Pseudomonadota bacterium
ACGCCGCTGATGGCCGATGGCGTGCTCTACACCACGGCTGGCATCCGCCGCAGTGTCGTCGCGATCGATGCGACCAACGGCGAGACGCTGTGGATGTACCGCCTTGATGAAGGCGCGCGGGGTCTCGTCGCGCCGCGCCGCAGTTCCGGTCGCGGCGTGGCCTATTGGCGCAGCGACATGAAGGGCGAAGCGCCACGCGTCCTGACTATCACGCCGGGCTTTCAGCTCGTTGCGCTCGATGCGAAGAGCGGTCGACCGGTGCCGGGCTTCGGCCAGGACGGGATTGTCGATTTGAAGCCCGGCCTGCCGCGCGTCGATGACGCCGGCATGCCGCAGCCGGGCTCGAGTTCGCCACCGGTCATCGTTGGCGACGTGGTCGTCGTCGGCGTGGCCTTCGCCGCCGGTGGCGCGCCAAAGACGACTGCCGCGGTGCCGGGCTGGGTCCGCGCCTATGACGTGCGCACCGGCGCACTGCGCTGGAGCTTCCACACCGTGCCCCAGACCGGCGAAGACGGCAGTGAGACCTGGGAAGAGGGCAGCGAGCGCTACACGGGCAACACCGGCGTCTGGACGCCGTTCACGGCGGATGCCGCTCGCGGGCTGGTCTATCTGCCGGTGGAAGGCTCGACCCACGATTTCTACGGCGGGCATCGTCCCGGCGATAACCTGTTCTCGGATTCACTCGTCTGCATCGATGCGAAGACGGGCAAGCGCGTCTGGCATTACCAGATCATCCATCACGACCTCTGGGACTACGACCTGCCGGCGCCACCGGTGCTCGCGGACATCACCGTCGGCGGCAAGAAGATCCCCGCCGTCGTGCAGGTCACCAAGCACGGTCACAGCTTCGTGTTCGATCGCGTGACCGGCAAGCCCGTCTGGCCGATCGAAGAGCGTCCCGTGCCGCAGTCGGATGTGCCGGGTGAACGCACGGCGAAAACGCAGCCTTTCCCGACTTTGCCCGCGCCCTTCGAACCCCAGGGCCTGCGTGACGAGGACCTCATCGACTTCACGCCAGCGCTCAAGGCGAAGGCGCGCGAGATCATCAGCCAGTATCGCCATGGCCCGCTGTTCATCCCGCCGTCGGTCGTGGATGGCAAGAACCTCGGGACGCTGATCCGCCCGAACCTCTCGGGTGGCGCGAACTGGGCCGGTGGTGCCGTCGATCCCGAGACCGGACTGTTCTATGTCAGCTCCATCTCGACGGTGGGACCGATCGGCCTCAAGTCCGATCCCAAGCTGTCCGAGATGCGCTTCATCGGCACCTATGGTGAAGGCTTTCCGAATGGCTCGCTCGGCGGGCCAGAAGGCCTGCCGCTGGTGAAGCCGCCCTGGGGCCGCATCACCGCCATCGACCTCAATACCGGCCTGCATCGCTGGATGGTGCCGAACGCGGACACGCCGGAGTGGGCGCGCAATAACCCGGCGCTGGCGGGCCTCAACATCCCGCGCACTGGGTCCTTCGACCAGGTGGGCCTGCTTGTCACCAAGACGCTGCTGTTCTCGGGCGAGGGCAGTGGGCTGTGGCGCGCTGGCGGCGGCGGCAACAAGCTGCGCGCGCATGACAAGGCCACGGGCGAGGTGCTGCACGAGTTCGTGCTGCCCGCCAACCAGTCCGGCATCCCGATGACCTATGCCGTCGGTGGACGCCAGTTCATCGTCGTGGCGGTGGGCGCGCGCGGACAACCGGGTGAGCTGGTTGCCTTGACCTTGCCCTGACGACGCTGGATTTGATGACGTCCGTGGGCGAATAGACCGCGGGCGTCGCAGCTTTTCAGGAGTCGCACATGAATACGTTCAAGGTTTCGATCGTGATCGCGTTGCTGCTCGGCCTCGTTGGCTGCAGCAAGAAGGTCGTACCGCCCGAATGGACGCGCGTGACACCGCAAGGCGCTGCTGGCCGCGTGGTGTATCTCGACACGGCGCACATCGTCGTCAACGCGGGACTGGTCTACATCACCCTGCTGTCGCGCAAGGATGGGGCCGCTGCGGATGCGGCGGGCGTGCCCTTCGGCCTGAGCCATGCCGAAGCGAACTGCCCGGCGAACCGCATCGATCCGACGGCGCTCAAGGAAGATCAGTACGACGCGGCTGGCAAGCGGGTGGAGATGAAACTCGTGACGTTGACCGCCGAGGAATCGGCGGACGTGCTCGCGCGCAGCTGCAAGCAGCGCTGAGTCCCGGCGGACTTCAGGACTCGCCGAGGACGACTTCTTCCGGCTGCTGCAGGAAGAATCCCTGCACGTAGTCCACGCCGAGTTGCCACAGCACGGCCATCGTGTTCGCGTCCTCGATGCGTTCCGCGATCGCCGGGATCTGATGTTCGTGGGCGGCCGCGACCAGGTTGCCGATGCGGGACTGCGTGTCGTGGTTGGTGCTCAGTCCCTGCAGCAGGGAGCCATCGATCTTCACGTAATCCGCACGGACTGTATCGAGCAAGGCGACGGAACCTTCGCTGACGCCGTAATTCACGATAGCCAGATGCAGGCCGCGTTCCCGCAGGGCCTCGGACAGCCGGCGGACTTGCTGCAGGCGTTCCAGCGCCACGTCCTCCGGTATCTGGATGCAAAGCAGGTCTGGATCGACCTGCGCAGTACGGATCTGTGCATCGAGCCAGGAAAGCAGAGTCGGGTCGGAAAGGCTGGCGATGGACAGGCGGATGAACAGCCTGCCTTCCTTGCGCTGCGCGGCGAGTTGCAGGGCGGCGCCGATCACCCAGCGATCGATGTTTTTCAGCAAGTCATTGCGTTCTGCCGGCGGCATGAATTCCGCCGGGAGCACTTCGGTACCGGTCGGATCGATCATGCGGACCAGGACGTCTGCCATGTGCGCATCCTGGCCGTTCAGGCCCGCGATCGACTGCAGGACGAGGCGGAAGCGGTCTTCCATCAACGCCGCCTTGATCATCTTGATCCACACCGCGTCATAGCTCTGGACGCGTGTGTCGCTGTCTACGCGATTGAAGGCGAAGAGTTGGTTGCCACCTGCCTGGCGACCCTTGCGCAAGGCATCCAGGGCGTCCTGCGCGATCAGTTCGGCCTTCGGGGCGGTAGAGGGGACGAAGGCGAGGCCGACGGTGATGGTCGTCTGAACGGTCTTGCCATCGAACTCGAAGTGCTCGCGCCGGAAACGGTCGAGAAGCCGCTCGGCCCAGGCCTCTGCGTCACGCTCCGTGCCACGTTCCAGCAAGGCCATCAGGCCGACGCCGCTGTAATGACCCAGCAGGTCATGCGGCAGGATCTGTGACTTCACCAGGCGGGCGAAGGCTTCCACGAAATCCTCGCTGCCGATCACGCCCATGTCGTGTTCGATCCCGCCGAAATGATCCGGCCGGATGCAGAGGAGGAATCGACGTCCACCTTGCAGCGGCGAGCGCAGGCGTTCGCCCAGGGCTTGCAGCAGCTGCGGGCGGTACAGCAGTCCGGTGCGCGGGTTGCAGCGGACGGCTGCGGCGAAATCCTCGGCGAGGTGTCGCTCTTCCCGACGCGGGGCCGGCACGATCAGCCGAATGCAGGGTTCGCCGTCACGTTCGCCGAGCGCGAGGTTCAGCTCAAGTGGGAAACGCGAGCTGTCGTGGTGGATCGCATCGACCGTGATGCCGTGGTCCGCCCATCGACCGCCGATGCAGGCGATGAGCGCGCCGCGCAGCGCCGGCTGCGATTCCTCGTCGACGAGGTCCATGACAGGCTGCCCGGCGAGTTCCTCGGTGGACGCGTAGCCGAACAGTTCCAGCCAGGTGGTGTTGGCATCGACCAGGATGCCTTCCTGGACCTGGCCGATCGCATCGTTGGAGCGGCTCAGTACTGTTTCGAGCTGGCGCCGGGAATCCCGCGCGGTACGCAGCGTGGAGTCGAGCGCCGATTCGAGTCGTCGCCGGTGCAGTTCGCGCTCGATGACGGCCTGGAAGCGCGCCGGCATCGCGAAGCTGATGCTGTCCTGGGCGCCGTCGGCCAGATCCTTGGCAAGGCGGGCCTCGTCGAGTTCATCATGGATCGCGAGCAGCGGCAGGCCGGGATCGACCTGGTCACGCAGGCGCGCTGCCGCGCCGACCACATCCTCGTCGCGATCTGCGACCAGCAGCAACTGGGGCTGCTTTTCCTCGAGGGAAGCGGCGAGTTCGTGGAGCCCTGGCACCCAGGTGCAATGGGCCGCCATGCCTCCCCGTCGCAGCAGGCCATTGATGACCTCTACGAGATCGCGACCCGGGCTCAGGACGAGCAGCGGCAGGGCGGTATCTTCCAAGCAGTTCTCCGTGCTGGTCGGACATTGTAGGGCAGCCGCGGGGGCGCTGCCCATTCAGCCGGCCGGCAGCAACAGGGTTTTGCCCGGTTTGCCCGGCTCTTCGCGTGCAAGACGCGGCACCAGATAACCCGGCAAACGGGCGGCCAGATCGCGCACCAGACATCGGGCCCGTTCGTCATCGACATGGAAATGCGCGGTGCCGCGGACGTAATCCGGCGCGTGCAGGTAATAGGGCAATACGCCGGCATCGAACAGGCTGCATGACAGGTCAGCCAGTCGATCCACGTCGTCGTTCACGCCCGCCAGCAGCACCGATTGGTTGAGCAGTTGCGCCCCGGTTCCGCGCAGGCGTTGCAGCGCGTCGCGGACTTCTTCGTCGATTTCAGCTGCGTGGTTCGCATGGACGACGACCACGACCGGAAGCGGCGAACGCGCGAGCAGGGCGAGCAGGCCGTTATCCACACGCGAGGGCAGCACGATGGGGTTGCGCGTGTGGATGCGCAGGCGCCGCAGCTGCGGTAACGCTGCAGCCCGGGCAAACAGGGATTCCAGTCGCGCATTGGACAGGGACAGCGGATCGCCCCCGCTCAGCAGCAGTTCTTCGACGTCCGGCGATGCGGCCAGGGTGCGGAAGGCCTCTTCCCAGCGCCTCTCCAGGCCGGTGTCCGCGGCGTAGTCGTAGTCACGACGGAAGCAGTAACGGCAATGAATCGCGCAGGCGCCGGTGGTCACCATCAGTGCGCGACCGAGGTACTTCTGCAGCAAGCCCGGCGCGCGGCGTGCGGCCGCTTCCTCGAGGGGGTCTGAGGTGAAGCCCGGGGCGTCCTGCAATTCCACCGAAGCAGCCAGTACCTGGCGCAACAGCGGGTCCTGCGGATCTCCCGGGCGCATCCGGGCGACAAAACTTCGCGGCACCCGCAGCGGGAATGTCACGGCGGCTGCGCGCAGGCCATCGAGGCCGCCTGGATCCAGCTGGTCCGGCCGCAGGCCGAGCAGATCGAGCAGTTCCACGGGGTCGCTGACCGCGTCAGCCAGCTCTTGCTGCCATGTGGCGGGGAGGCCGCTGTGGCGGTCTGGGAGGCTATTGGATACCATACGCGACCTTTTTCATGGGGGCATTCTGCCGCCCATGCCAGCCGGATAGAAGCGGGAAACAGCGCATGGGCAGTTACAACACCAGCGAATTCAAGTCGGGCCTCAAGATCCTCATCGACAAGGACCCCTACGTCATCGTCGAAAACGAGATGGTGAAGCCGGGCAAGGGTCAGGCCTTCAATCGCGTCCGCGTGCGCAATCTGAAGACCGGCCGTACGGTTGAAAAGACCTGGAAGTCCGGCGACAGCGTGGAAGCCGCCGACGTCGTCGACACCGACATGCAGTACCTGTACTCGGATGGCGACTTCTTCCACTTCATGGTGCCTGAGAACTTCGAGCAGTACGCGGCCGGCAAGGAAGCGATCGGCGACAACGAGAAGTGGATGAAGGAAGGCATCAGCTGCATCGTCACGTTGTGGAACGGCGTGCCGCTGGTCGTGATGCCGCCGGCCCACATCGACCTGAAGGTCGTCGAGACCGATCCGGGCCTGAAGGGTGATACCGCGCAGGGCGGCCAGAAGCCGGCCAAGCTTGAAACCGGTGCCGTGGTCCGGGTCCCGTTGTTCATCAACGAGGGCGAGATCCTGAAGATCGATACCCGCAACGGCGAGTACATCGGCCGCGCCAAGTAAGGCGCGTTCCCGGTCCGGCGCGCCTTGCGGCGTGCCGGGCCAGCGGGCCGCTCAGGCCTGCTCTGCGGTCATCGACAACACGGCGTCGATCCGCTTCTCGCCCAGCGAGAGCATCAGCACCCGGTCGAATCCCATCGCGACGCCCGCGCAGGCCGGCAGTCCGTTCTCCAGTGCAGCCAGCAGGCGCGCGTCGCCACCGTGGGGCGCAAGGCCGCGGCGGATCCGTTCCCGCTGGTCCGTCTCGAAACGTCTGCGTTGTTCCGTGGCGTTGCCAAGCTCCACATAACCATTCGCCAGTTCCACGCCCTCGGCATAAAGCTCGAAGCGCAGGGCAGTGGCCGGGTCCGCCGCATCCAGTTGCGCAAGCGAAGCCTGCGAGGCCGGGTAATGGTGCAGGCAGCAGAGCGAACCTCTTCCCAGTCGAGGTCCGACTTGCGTGGCCACGAGGAAATCCAGCAATTCGTCACGCGTGGCGGTGGCGACGCTCTCCGCAGCCAGCCCGTGTTCCAGGGCGCATCGCGACAGCGAATCCGCATCTGCAGTGATGGGATCGATGGAAAGGCCTGACAGGAAGGCATCGCGGTAGGACAGCATCTCGACAGGCCGGAGTGTGCTGCCGTCGGCTGCCAGCAGTTCACCGGCGAGCGCGGCCGTCTCGGTCATCAACTCAGCCAGCGAGAAGCCAAGCCGGTACCACTCCAGCAAGCTGAATTCCGGATTGTGCTGCCCGCTGCGTTCGCCGGCGCGAAACACCTTGCACAGCTGGTAGATGTCGCCGCTGCCGGCAGCCAGCAGGCGCTTCATCGCGTATTCGGGCGAGGTGTGCAGGTACCCCTGCCGCTGGCCGTCAGGCCCGGTCACGGTGAAGGATTCGATCTGCGGGTCGCTGGTTGCCGCTGCCCCGATGGCGGGCGTCTCCACTTCCAGTACGCCGCGCGCGGCGAAAAAGGCACGCGTGCGCGCCATCAACTGCGCCCGGCCTTCGAGCGCGGACCGGGTAGCCCCCGGGCGCCAGTCCGTCATCACGCCTGTGCCGGCCCGTTGTGCACCTGGCCGAGCGCTTCGCCCATGCGCACGGTCTCGCCGTTCACGCAGCGGGACAGCAGGTCCAGGCGATCCTTGCCGAACAGCAGGATGACGGTGGAACCCATGTTGAATCGACCGAGCTCCACGCCCTTCTCCTGCTGCAGCGAAGCCCCCGTCGGGTGCTGCGGCAGCTTGAAGGCCTCGCCGCCGCGATGGGGCAGCTCATTGCCGTGCCAGACCGTGCCCATGCTGCCGACGAACAGGGCGCCTACGAGGATCACCGCGAAGGGGCCCGCCTCACTTTCGAACAGGCAGACAAGGCGCTCGTTGCGCGCAAACAGTCCCGGCACGCCCGCGGCCGTCGCCGCGTTCACGCTGAACAGGCGACCGGGCACGAACCAGGATTCGTGCAACCTCCCATCCAGCGGCATGTGAATGCGGTGGTAGTTGTAGGGGGCGAGATAAATCGTCGCGAAAGTCCCGTCGCGGAAGCGGGGCGCCCATTCCGGAGCCGCGCCGGCGAGCAGGGCCTCCAGGCTGTAGTCGTGGCCCTTCGCCTGGAAGATCTGGTTGCCCTGGATGGGGCCGGCCTGACTGACCGTGCCATCGACGGGGCTGACCAGGACCTTGTCACCAGGCGCGATGGGCCGCGCGCCTTCACGCAGGGCGCGCGTGAAGAAATCGTTGAAGCTGCCGTAAGCGTGCGGGTCCGGTTCCCGCGCATCGCCCATCTCAGGGGAATAGCCCTTCAGGAAAGCGCCGATCAGCGCATCCTTGAACCATCGCGTCCTGACGCGAGTCGCACCGAGGACCACGCGAGACAGCAGATGCTGGGGCAGCACATGCTGCAGACCGACGAAAAAACCCATTATCGCTCCAGGTTCCGCGCAGCGAGCCGAAGGTCCGACTCGAGCCCGGCGATCGAGAACGGTGGCGTGAAGACGGCGGCGAGCCTGCCGCGACCGTCGATGAGATACAGTGTCGAGGAATGGTCGACGGCATAGCTGCCGTCCGGCGTCTTCTGCACGGCGCGAACCGCGGACAGGCTGGCCATCAGGGGCGCAAGCTGCTCCAGCGAACCGCGCAGGCCCAGCATGGTAGGGCTGAAGGCGTTCACGTACTGCTTCACGAGCCGGGTCTCGTCGCGGTCCGGGTCCACGGTCACGAAGACCATGCGAAGCCCCGGGATCGCGTTGCGGCGCTCGAGCCCGGCCAGCACGGCCAGCGTGGTCGGGCAGACGTCAGGGCAGTTCGTGAAGCCGAAGAAAAGCAGGCTGGGCTTGCCGACGAGTTGCTCATTCCCGAAGGCGGCGCCGTCCTGGTCCGACAAGGTGAAGGGCCGGATCGGCCGCGTTTCGGCAAAATAGGTGCCGCCCTGCAGCGCCACGGTCGCTTGCCGACTCAGCTGGCGCGCCAGCATGGCACCGCCCAGCGCGGCGGAGAGGGCGATGGCGACCAGGAACACGATGGAGCGTCTCGTAAACATGTCCGAAGTATCCCACAGCCGGCCCCGCAGCCGTCCTGCATCACCCACCGTGGCCGAGCTCTGGCGTCATGCCACGCGGCGCCTGGCGGCCGCGAAGCTGCATTACGGGCACGGCACCGACAATGCCCGGGACGATGCGGCGGCTCTGGTCTTTCATGTGCTCGGCCTGGAAGAGGGCGTCACGGAAAAAGACCTTGCCCGACGCCCGTCGGCGCGGGAGCGGCTTGCCATCGAAGCGTTGGTCACGCGTCGCATCAAGGAGCGGATCCCGGCGGTCTATCTCACCCACCGGATCTGGTTCTGCGGGTTGCCGATGTACGTCGACGAGCGGGCACTGATCCCCCGCTCCCCGATCGCGGAACTGATCGAGACGCGCTTCGAACCTTGGGTGGATCCGGAGAAAGTACGGCGCATCCTGGATGTCGGGACGGGCTCTGGTTGCATCGCGATCGGCTGTGCGCTGGCCTTTCCGAAGGCCAAGGTGGATGCGGTGGATATCTCCCCCGATGCGATCGAGGTGGCCAGGATCAACCGCAAGGCCTATGGCCTGGAGCGTCGGTTGCGGCTGGTCGAGTCCGACTACTTCAGTGCCCTGAAAGAGCAGCCTTACGATATTATTGTCAGTAATCCGCCCTATGTCGGCACGTCTGAATTCAAGGGCTTGCCGGCGGAATATGCGCACGAACCCGAAGGGGCGCTGCGTTCCGGGCGGGACGGCATGGATGCCGTGAAGGTGTTGTTGCGTGAAGCGCAGAAATTCCTCTCGCCGACGGGCCTGCTCGTCGTCGAGGTGGGCAACACCGAAACCACGGTGCGCCGCCAGTTCCGCGACTGGCCGTTCCTCTGGCTCGAATTTGCTCGCGGCGGCGGCGGTGTATTCCTGATCACCGCAGCGGATTTGCGCAGGATGGCTTGAGAGAGGTTTCGACTACCCGTGTCCGGCAACAGCATCGGCAGGTCCTTCGTCGTCACGACGTTCGGTGAAAGCCACGGCCCGGGATTGGGCTGCATCATCGACGGCTGCCCGCCGGGGCTGCCGATCAGCGAGGTCGACCTGCAGGCGGACATCGATCGTCGCCGCACGGGCGTCTCCAAGTTCGTCAGCCAGCGCAAGGAAGCCGACGAGATCCGCATCCTGTCCGGCGTGTTCGAGGGCGTGACGACGGGCACGCCGATCGGTCTGCTGATCGAGAACACCGACCAGCGCTCGCGCGATTACGACAAGATCAAGGACCGCTTCCGGCCCGGCCATGCGGACTACACCTACCAGCAGAAATATGGCCTGCGCGATTATCGCGGCGGTGGCCGTTCCTCGGCCCGCGAGACGGTCATGCGCGTGGCCGCCGGCGCCATCGCCCGCAAGTTCCTCGCGACCCGGCTCGGCGTTGAGGTTTCCGGCTACGTAAGCCAGGTCGGGCCGCTCGTGCTCGAGCCGAAAGACCCGGCTGCGGCTTATGAAAACGCCTTCTTTTGCCCTGATCCCGCTCGCGTGCAGGAGCTCGAGGATTACCTCTGGAAGATCCGCGAGGCGAAGGATTCCGTCGGCGCGAAGGTCACGGTCGTGGCCCGCGGCGTACTGGCCGGCCTTGGCGAGCCGGTCTTCGACCGCCTCGATGCCGATCTGGCCCACGCCATGATGGGCATCAATGCCGTGAAGGCCGTCGAGATCGGCGATGGCGTCGCCGTGGCGGCCCAGCGGGGTAGCGAACACCGCGACGAGCTGACGCCCACCGGCTTCACGTCCAATCATTCAGGCGGCGTGCTGGGTGGCATCTCATCCGGGCAGGATGTCGTGGTGCACACGACCTTCAAACCCACTTCCAGCATCCAGGTGCCGGGTCGCACGATCAATGTCGCCGGCGATCCGGTCGA
>CANGMU010000067.1 GCA_947454665.1 Pseudomonadota bacterium
GTTGATCATTTCGACTCCGACCGAGAAGGCCATCGCGAAATAGAGATAGGGTTTCGGGATGTGCAGCGCCAGGCCCTCGCCCATCAGCGCGAAGCCGACGAGGATCAGGAAAGCCAGCGCCAGCATTTTCACCGTGGGATGGCGCTCGACGAAGGCCGAGATGGCCCCCGAGACGAGCATCATCACCAGCACGGCCGCCATGATCGAGGCGACCATCACCGGCACCTGGTCAGGCCGTGCGAGACCGACGGCCGTGAACACCGAATCCAGCGAGAAGACGATGTCGATGATCGCGATCTGCACGACGATCACGGCGAAGCTCGCGAACACGCGCGTCTTGCGCGTATCCGACGCGCCCTCGAGCGTGTGGTGGATTTCCAGGACGCTCTTGGCCAGCAGGAACAGACCGCCACCGAAGAGGATGAGATCGCGGCCCGAGAATCCCTTGCCGGCGATCTCGAACCAGGGCTGAGTCAGACGCATCAACCAGACGATCGAGAACAGCAGCGCAACGCGCGTGATCATCGCCAGCGACAGGCCCACGAGACGGGCCTTGTCGCGCCGGTTAGCCGGCAGGCGCCCGACCAGGATCGAGATGAAGATGATGTTGTCGATGCCCAGGACGATCTCGAGGAGCGAGAGCGTCGCAAAGGCGATCCAGGTTTCCGGATCGGAAAGCAGCGACATCATTTCCACTAGGGCAGACCGTCCACGGCCTTCTTGGAGACGACCGGGAAAACGTGCTCGGCCTTGAGGCCGCAGTCCAGCGCGACGGTCGCGGAGATGTAGATCGAGGAGTAGGTGCCGGCCAGGATGCCGATCAGCAGCGCCTCGGAGAAGCCGCGCAGCACGGGACCGCCCAGGAACAGCAAGGCCACCACGACGATCAGGGTGACGAGCTTCGTCATGATCGTGCGCGAGAGCGTCTGGTTGATGGACTGGTCGAGGGCCACCGCGGGCGCCAGGCGCCGGTTAGCCTCGAAGCGTTCGCGGATGCGGTCGAACACGATGATGGTGTCGTTCAGCGAGTAGCCGACGACCGCCAGGATGGCCGCGACCACGGCGAGGTCGAAGGGCGTCTGGGTGATCGAGAAGATGCCCAGCACCAGGATCGGGTCGTGGAGGACCGCGAGGATGGCGCCCAACGACAGTCGCCAGGTGTGGAAGCGCGACGCCACGTAGACGAACACCAGCAGCAGCGTGATCGACAGCGCCCAGATGGCGCTGTTGCGCAGTTCGTCGCCGACCTGCGGGCCGACGAAGATCGGCTGCTGCGTCTTCACTTCAGGATCGATCGTGCGCAGCGCCGCTTCGACTTTCTCGCGGACCTCTGGGCCCGTGGCGGTCGCATCGGGCGGCAGCCGGATGGCCACGTCGCGCGAAGAGCCGAAGCTCTGCACGGCCGGTTCCTTGAAGCCCGCGTGCTCAAGCCCCGCGCGGATCGCATCGAGATTGGCCGCCTGCGGGAAGCTGGCCTCGATGGACAGACCACCCGTGAAGTCGATGGCGAGGTTCAGGCCCTTCATGAAGAAGGAGCCGAAGGAGATCACCATCAGGATGACGGACAAGCTGTACCAGAGCTTGCGCGTCGCCATGAAGGGGAAGTTGGTCGCCTTGGAAAAGAACTCCATGTCCGCTACTCCCCCGGATCAGATCGCGAGCTTCGTGGGCTTGCGCTTGCCGCCATAGATCAGCGTGATCAAGGCGCGGCTACCCATAAGCGAGGTGAACATCGACGTCAGGATGCCCAGCGTCAGCACGACCGCGAAACCGCGGATCGCACCGGTACCGAACACCCACAGCACGAGGCCGGCGATGAGCGTGGTGACGTTCGAGTCGGCGATGGCCGAGAACGCCTTTTCGAAACCGGCGCGGATCGCTGCCTGCGGCGAGACCCCGATGCGCAGTTCCTCGCGGATGCGCTCGTAGATCAGCACGTTCGCGTCAACCGCCATGCCGACGGTCAGCAGGATGCCGGCGATGCCTGGCAGCGACAGCGAGGCCCGCAGGCCCGGCATCGACAGCAGGCCGGTCAGCAGCACGACGTTGGCCAGCAGCACGATCGCCGCCACCACGCCGAACACACGGTAGTAGATGATCATGAACAGGAAGACGCCACCCATGCCGATCAACAGGGCGTTGACGCCCTGGTCGATGCTTTCCTGGCCGAGCGAGGCACTGATCGCGCGCTCCTGCACGATGAACAGCGGCGCAGCCAGCTGGCCCGAGCGCATCAGCAGCGCGAGCTCGCGGGCCTCGGCCTGGGTCAGGCCGGTGATGTTGAACTGGTTGGAGAACACGCCGCGGATGGTCGCTTCGCTGATGACTTCCTGCGTCGTCGTGTCGCGCTCGACCTTCTCGCCACCGACATCGACGGTGTCGCGTCGCTTCTCGATGAAGACGACGGCCATCGGCTTGCCGATGTTCGCGCGGGTGATGCGCAGCATCTCGTCGCCGGCACGCGCATCGAGGCGCACGGAGACGGCCGGACCGTCCTGCGAGGCCGACGACGAGGCGTCGACCAGCTGGTCGCCCGTGGCGATGACTTCACGCTTGAGCAGCGTCGGGCGCTTGTCGCCACGGTGGTAATACAGCTTGGAGCCGATCGGCGCGCGATTGCGGGCCACGGCCTCGGCGGGGTTGTTCTGGGTATCGGTGAGCCGGAATTCCAGCGTCGCGACCTTGCCGAGGATGTCCTTCACTTCGGCCGAGTTCTGCACGCCAGGCAGCTGCACGTTGATGCGGTCGATGCCCTGCCGCTGCACGATCGGCTCGGAGACGCCGAGTTCGTTCACGCGGTTGCGCAGCGTGACCAGGTTCTGCTCGATGGCATTATCCTGGCGCTGGCGCACCTGCACGTCCGACAGGGCTGCCTCGATGTAACGTGAGCCGCCCACTTCGGTGACCGTGTAGGTCAGGTCGCCGACGACCTTGCGCAGCGCCTCGCGGGCGCCCTGCAGGTCCGCACCTTCCGGGAAGGAGATGCGCAGCGCGTTCACGTCGCTGCCGTTCAGGGCCACGGCACCCATGTCGTTGAAAGCGATCTTCTGGGCTGTCAGCGCACGGCGGAAATCCTGCTCGTAGCTGTCCAGCAGTTGGGAGACCGCGCCCTTCACGTCTACCTGGTAGAGCAGATAGAGGCCGCCCCGCAGGTCCAGGCCCAGCGGCATCGGCCGCAGGCCGAGCGCGCGGAACCACTCCGGTGCGCGCGGCGCGCTCGACAACGCGGACACGTAGGACGTGGCCAGGCCATCGTTCACCGCATCGCGCGCCTTGAGCTGCTCGGACACGCCCGGGAAGCGGATCATCAGCCGCCCGCCGTCCAGGTAGGACTTCGAGAAGGCGACGTCCCGCTTGCGCAGGAATTCTTCGACGCTCGATTGGCCGACCGCATCGATCGCGGCGCGATCCTTGCGAGCGACCTGCAGCGCGAGGTCTTCGCCGAAGAAGTTGGGGGCCGCGAACAAGAGCGCCACGAGGGTGACGATCGAGACGAGGACGTATTTCCAGCGCGGGTATTCGAGCATGACGAGACGGGACCCTTGGGGTTCAGGCCGTGGGGATCAATCAGGCGCTCTTGAAGGTGCCCTTCGGAACCAGCGAGGTCACCTGGCTGCGCTGCACGGTGATGCAGACGCCATTGGCGACTTCGAGGGACACGAAGTTGTCGTTGATCTCGCGGATCTTGCCGACGATGCCGCCGGCCGTGACAACCTCGTCACCCGAGGCAAGCTTCGCCAGCATGGCCTGGTGTTCCTTGGCGCGCTTCTGCTGCGGACGGATCAGCAGGAAGTAGAAGACCACGACGAAGATCACGAGGATCGCGATCTGGCCAATGCCACCGCCCGGGGGCGGTGCGCCGGCAGCCTGGGCCTGGGCTTCGGAAATCAGGAAATTGGACATGGACGAGGTCCTCCGCGAAAAGTCCGCGATTATGCCACAGGCGCGGGTTTGGCCCGCCGGGCGAGGGCATCCCGCGCGAAGCGGGCGAAATCCCCCTGGTCCAGGGCCTCGCGGATGCGGCGCATGAGGTCGAGGTAGAAGTACAGGTTGTGGATCGTGTTGAGGCGCGCGCCGAGGATCTCGTTGCAGCGGTCCAGGTGGCGCAGATAGGCCCGGGAATAGTTCGCGCAGGTGTAGCAGCCGCATTCCGGGTCGATCGGCCCGGTGTCGGACTGGTGGGCAGCATTGCGGATGTTCAGCACGCCGTCGTGCGTGAACAGATGGCCATTTCGCGCATGGCGCGTGGGCATCACGCAGTCGAACATGTCCACGCCGCGGGCCACGGCCTGGATCAGGTCTTCCGGTCGGCCCACGCCCATCAAGTAGCGCGGCTTGTCCGTCGGGATGTGTGGCTCGATGGCCTCGATCACGCCCAGGCGGACTTCTTCCGGTTCGCCGACTGCCAGGCCGCCGATGGCGTAGCCCGGGAAGCCGATCGCGACCAGCGCCTCGAGGGAGGCCTCGCGCAGCTGTGGATACATGCCACCCTGGATGATGCCGAACAGGTTGCCGCGCGGCGGAGCCGGGTCTTCGCGGTAGTAATGGCGATGGCCGCGGGCGGCCCAGCGCATGGAGCGCTCCATCGAATCGCGTGCCTGCTGTTCCGTCGCGGGCCAGGGCGTGCAGTCATCGAAGGCCATCGCGATGTCGGAGCCCAGCGCGCGCTGCACGTCCATCGAATCTTCCGGCGTCAGCCGCACCTCGCTGCCGTCGATGGGCGAGCGGAACTTCACGCCCTCCTCCGTGATCTTGCGCAGGTCCTTCAGGCTGAAGACCTGGAAGCCGCCGGAGTCCGTGAGGATGGGCTTGTCCCAGTGCATGAAGCCGTGCAGGCCGCCATGCGCACCGATGACGCCGGTGCCCGGGCGCAGCATCAGGTGGAAGGTGTTGCCGAGGATGATCTGCGCACCGATGCCGGTGAGCTCCTCGGGCGTCATCGCCTTCACGGTGCCGTAGGTGCCCACGGGCATGAAGGCCGGCGTTTCAATCACGCCGCGATCGAGGGTCAGGCGGCCGCGGCGGGCCGCGCCCTCGCGCCTCAGGAGTTCGAATTCGATCACTTCAGGGTTTCTGTGGTGCGAGGGTCACGCCGATCTCACCCGCGGCGTTGACAGGGTTGCGCTGGTTCTCGAGGCAGACATATTCGATCAGCTCGGCGCCCGGGGCGGCGCGATGATAGGCCTTCGTGACCGTCCATGGCTTGCTGAATGCCTTCGGGTCGACCAGCGTGATCTCGTCCTTGAGCAGGTTGTCGCCGTCGAGCCAGATGCGCTCCTTCACGACGAGCTCGCCCGAATGCGGCAGGCCGGAGGATTCGAGGTTGGTCTCCGGCCGCATGCCGACCGTCGTGGCGACCAGCACGTCGCCGTCCCAGTGCCCCACCGACGTGCCATTGAAGGTGACTTCCACGTCATCCGCCGCAGGCAGGGGACGACCGTCGGTGAAGATGCGACGGGTCTGGCCGTTCCACTCCGCGAAGATGTTCACCTGCTGGGTGTTCATCATGATTTCCATCGGATAGGTCATCGTCATGATGCGCGGCATGCCCTGCGGCAGGCACCCGGCAGTCGGGTCTCCCGTCGGATGGCCCGCCGCCGCGTTATCGATGTGCCGCTGCCAGATGGCGCGGTATTCCGGCGTGAGCGGCGGATCCTGCTTCAAGCCCGGCGACACACCCTGGCGCCAGCCGATACCACCGCGGTTTTCCCAGATGCCGGTGAAGTCACGGCGCGACGCCGGCCGGTAGAGCGCGGGCTTCCAGGCCTCGGCGGCTTCAGCCAGCACGGGCGTGGCAGCGACCAAAACCAGGAGCGTGAGCGAAAGACGTGAGCGCATGGTCGGACCCCTTTTTTCTTGTCCCCTGACGGTAGGAGAACCGGGCCGCGATGTCACGTCGGCGCGCGCGCGGCCTCCGGCGCCGGCGTCAGGAACATCGCATCCCCATAGCTGAAGAAGCGATAGCGTTCACGCACGGCATGCGCATAGGCGGCGAGGATGTGGGCATGGCCGGCGAAGGCCGACACCAGCATCAGCAGCGTGGACTCGGGCAGGTGGAAGTTCGTGACCAGCGCATCGACCACGCGGAAGCGATAACCCGGCGTGATGAAGAGCCGCGTATCGCCCGAGCCCGGCGCCAATTCGCCTGCCGCCGCTGCGGACTCGAGCGCGCGCAGCGCCGTCGTGCCGACGGCCACCACGCGACCACCGCGTGCCCGACAGCGCTGCACGGCCTCGACCAAAGCGCCGTCCACCACAAAGCGCTCGGCATGCATCACGTGCTGCGACAGGTCGTCCACGCGCAAGGGCTGGAAGGTGCCGGCACCGACATGCAGCGTGACCTGCGCGCGCTCGACGCCCGAGGCAGCAATGCGGTCGAGCATCGGCGTATCGAAATGCAGACTGGCCGTGGGCGCCGCGACGGCGCCCGGCACGCGGGCCAGCAGGCTCTGGTAGCGGTCCTTGTCCTGCTCGTCCGGCGTGCGTGCAATGTAAGGCGGCAAGGGCATCTGGCCGTTGGCATCGAACCAGGCCAGCACCTCATCCGGCGTCTCGATTTCCCACAGGTCGCCATCGCGGCCGATGACCCGCAACGAGCCACCCGTCGTCAGGATCTCGAGGTCAGGCTTGATGGCCTTGCTGGCGCGCAGGTGGACCAGCGCGCGGCGCGCGGCGAGAGGGCGCTCGAGGAAAATCTCGACGCGACCGCCGGAGGGTTTGGCGCCGAATACGCGGGCCGCCACGACACGCGTGTCGTTGAAGACCAGGAGGTCGCCACCGCGCAGGCGGGCAGGCAGGTCGGCGAACTGCAGGTCCTGCAGGGCGCCGGTCGCGCCGTCGAGCGCGAGCAGCCGGCTCGCACTGCGCTCAGGCAAGGGAGCCTGGGCGATGAGCTCGTCAGGCAGTTCGAATTGGAAGTCGGCGCGGCGCACGGGGCGCGAAAGATAGGGCCCCGGCGCCGGACTGGCCAATCCTGTCGTCAGCCGCCGGTCAGTGCTGGTGCGCCGGCGGGGCGGGCGGCGGCGGCATCTGCATCGGCGTCGTCGCATCAGGACGCGGAACGCGCAACTCGAAGCGACGCACCTCGCGGCGGAGTGGCACCGTCACCTCGATCGACAGCGACTTGCGGTCGCGCAGCAACTGCAGTGGCACCTTCTCGCCCTGCTCGTAGGAACGGAAGATGCGCAGCGCCTGCATCGGCGATGAGGGCGTGCGGCCCCCGATCGACGTGATCACATCGCCGTCCTCCAGCTTCAAAGCCGGGTTGTCGGCCTTCACGACGAGCACGCCCGCCTTGGCGCCGAAATAGCCCGCCAGACGCGGGGACATCGGGGCAAGACGCAATCCTGCGGCGCCCGGCCCGTCCATGCGATGGAAGCCCTCTTCGAGGGGCGGATGGCCTTCCGGCATTCCCGACATTCCCGACATTCCCGGCGGCCCCATGCGGACGATCATCGGGCTCTTGCCGTCCATGCCACCCGGCCCGGCCATCGGACCGGGACCGTCGCTGCGCTGGATGCGCATTTCGATGCGCTGGGCAGTCTTTCCGCGCTGGGCAGACAGTTCAGCCACTTCGCGGGCTGCGGCCTCAAGGCGCGCCTGAGCGGCCTGCAGGCGCGCGTCGGCGGGCGGTGCAGCGTCCGGCGACTGCTGGGCCGCCTGTACGCCCAAACCACAGGACAGCAGCACGGCCCTGACCCCCAACAAGGGTTTTCGGATGGCGCGCGATGCGGAATTTATCGTGTTAACCATGGCTGAACCTCCGGTGTTCGTTGGAGGTTATAACGCGGGAACCGCTCCGCGGATGACATGGGGCATAAAAAAGGGCGTACGCAGGCGGTTCGAAATTGCTTACCATGCGCCCGCTCCAGGCCGGGCCGGCGTGGCGAAACTGGTAGACGCAGCAGACTCAAAATCTGCCATGGGAAACCATGTGTCGGTTCGATTCCGACCGCCGGCACCATCGGAGCATGCCTGCCGCATCCGACCGGAAAGTTTATCGGTGCAGCCCCGCCAGGTTGTGCTGCAAGGTCTGCGACAGCTGCTCGCTGAGCACGCGCAGGAGCCGTTCCGTGTTGCGCATCTTCGAGCGCAGGTCGGCCGTGCCCAGCACGATCAGTTCGCCACAGCAGTCACACTGCGTCTCGTGGCGGTCGCGCATCCAGCCCAGCGTACGGTGGTTGGGCGCATGGCAGGCATGGCACTCGACTTCCATTTGCCGCGAGTCGATGACTTCGTCGATTCCCATCGTTTCCATGGCCTTCACCTCGATTACTGTTCCGGGCAGGTAAAGTGTGCGCAGGCTGCCTCGGTGCCACCATCAGGTCTTTCCTTTAGGGATTTTCCTTAAGTGAATCAAAGAATTTTCTGTAGTTACTGTGGAGAACGGACTGAATTTAGGGTCCCCGATGGGGATCACCTGCAGCGGCAGGTCTGCGATGGCTGCGGCGTCGTGCACTACGAAAATCCCCGCATCATCGTAGGCTGCGTGCCGGAACATGACGGCCGGATCCTGATCTGCCGGCGCGCCATCGAGCCGCGGCACGGGTACTGGACGATCCCGGCGGGTTTCATGGAAAACGGCGAGACGCTCGAGCAGGGCGCGGCCCGGGAATGCCTCGAGGAGGCCATGGCCACCGTGGAGATCGGCTCGCTGCTGGCGCTGGTGAACATCACCCACGCGCACCAGGTGCATGTCTTCTTCCGGGCGACGCTGTCCGAACCCCTGCACGCCGCCGGACCAGAAAGCCTGGAAACCGCACTCATCGACCCGGCCGACATTCCCTGGGGGGAGATCGCCTTTCCCTCGACCCGTTTCGCCCTGGAACGCTACCTGGCCGACCGTGAAGCGGGTGTCGAAGGCCACCACCTCGCCGAGTTCGCGCGGCGCATGGCAGAATAATGGGCTGACTTGACCCGAGGGATTCGCATGGCATTCGTCGTCACGGAAAATTGCATCAAGTGCAAGTTCATGGACTGCGTGGAAGTCTGCCCGGTGGACTGTTTCCACGAGGGCCCCAATTTCCTCGTGATCGATCCGGATGAATGCATCGACTGCACGCTGTGCGAACCGGAGTGCCCGGCCGAGGCGATCTTCTCCGAAGAAGAAGTGCCCAAAGGCCAGGAAGCCTTCGTGAAGCTGAACGCGGAACTGGCCAAGCAGTGGCCGGTGATCGCCGAGAAGAAGGACGCTCCGGCCGACGCGAAGGACTGGCAGGGCAAGCCGGACAAGCTGAAGCTGCTCGAGCGCTAGCCCTTCGCGCCCTGCAGGTGCTGCAGGAGCTCGTCCGGCGGCAGATAGCCGGGCACGAGCTCCCCATCCGGCAGGACGATGCCCGGCGTGCCCTGCACGCCGAGCTTGCGCCCCAGGTCATGGTGGCGCTGCACCGGGTCCGCACAGGACGCCGCCGCCACAGCTCCGCCACCCACGGCCTTGTCGAAGGCCTCGCCCCGATCCTTCGTGCACCAGACGCTCTGCGACTTGATCCAGGACGGCGTCTTGGGTGACGTGCGCGGCCACGCCAGGTAGCGCACGCGAATGCCGAGCTTGTTGTATTCGGCCATCTGCCCGTGCAGGCGCTTGCACCAGGGGCAATCCACGTCGGTGAACACGCTGATGGTGTATTTCGGCACCTTGGGGCTGAACAGGATCATCTCGGACTCCGGCACGGCGGCCAGGAGTTTCACGCGCAGGTCCTTGCGGCGTTCCTCGGTGAGATTCGGGAATTCGCCGTTGTCCGCGACGCGATAGAGGTCACCGGCGAAGAGGTATTTGCCGTCCGCGCTGACATAGGACACGCCGGCGCCATGTACAAGCTCGAAGATGCCGGGCACGGGTGTGGGACGGATGTCCTCCGGCTTGGCACCGGGGATCTTGGCCGCAAGTTCGACGCGGGGGTCGGCCGCAGGCTTCGGCGCAGGCGCCTGGGCGGCGACCATCACCGGCAACAAGGCCGCAAGCAGGCACAGCAGGATGCGTTTCATCCCGCGATTCTAGCCTCAGCCGCGCGGGTGATGGCGGACGTGCAGTTCCTTCATGCGTTCGCGGGCGACGTGCGTGTAGATCTGCGTCGTCGACAGGTCGCTGTGGCCGAGCAGCATCTGCACGACGCGCAGGTCCGCACCATGGTTCAGCAGGTGGGTCGCGAAGGCGTGCCGCAGCGTGTGCGGCGATAGCTCCTTGTCGACGCCCGCCTTGCTCGCGTAGCGCTTGATGATGTGCCAGAAGGCCTGACGCGTCATGCGATCGCCACGACGGGTCGGGAACAGGTAGTCCGAGACGCGGTCCAACAGGATCTCGTTGCGGGCACTCAAATTGAATTCCCGCAGCCAGCGCA
>CANGMU010000068.1 GCA_947454665.1 Pseudomonadota bacterium
CACGACCGACGTGACGGGCTCGATCGAGCTCGACGGCGGCGCGGAGATGGTGATGCCGGGCGACAACATCAAGATGACGGTCGAGCTGATCGCGCCCATCGCGATGGATGCCGGCCTTCGTTTTGCCATCCGCGAGGGTGGCCGTACGGTCGGCGCCGGCGTCGTCGCCAAGATCATTCAGTAAGCAGCGTTAGAAGCCCGGTCGGGGAATTTTGGATCTCCTTGGGGCCTGCCTCCGGCAGGCTCGTAAGGCGCCCCGCTCGGGTCCGTACCACAGGCCAGTAGCTCAATTGGCAGAGCGGCGGTCTCCAAAACCGCAGGTTGGGGGTTCGATTCCCTCCTGGCCTGCCAGCGGATTTCTGACATGAACGAACACATCCACGAAAAAGGGGCGGGCCGTAACAACGGCATGCTGCTCGGACTGGCGGTAGCGCTGGTCCTGGCCGGTGTTGTTGCGTTCTACCTGCTTTCAGACCACGCGACCTGGCTTCGCTGGGTGGCGGTGGTGGTGGGCCTTGTTGCCGGCGTCGCTGTCTTTGCGGCGTCCGGGAGCGGGCATGACTTCCGGCAGTTTGCCGTCGATGCGCGCAATGAATTGCGCAAAGTCGTCTGGCCCTCGAAGAACGAGACCTGGATGACCACCGCGGTGGTGTTCGTCTTTGCCGTCGTCGCCGGCCTGTTCTTCTGGACGCTGGATCTGTTCCTGGCCTGGGCGACCCGGCTGTTGACGGGTCAGGGAGCTTAAAGCGTGGCACTCCGCTGGTATGTCGTTCATGCGTACTCGAACTTCGAGCACCGCGTCGCCGAGTCCCTGAAAGATCGCATCAAGCGCGACGGGCTCGAAGAAAAGTTCGGCGAGATCCTCGTCCCGACGGAAGAAGTCGTCGAGATGCGGGACGGCCAGAAACGCAAGAGCGAGCGCAAGTTCTATCCGGGCTACGTGCTCGTGCAGATGGAAATGGACGAGCAGACCTGGCATCTCGTGCGCGATGTGCCCAAGGTGCTCGGCTTCATCGGTGGCACCAGCGACAAGCCGGCCGCCATTTCCGAGCGTGAAGCGAGCCAGATCCTTCGCCGTGTCGAGGAAGGCGTGGATAAGCCGCGGCCGAAGGTGCTCTTCGAGGCTGGCCAGGTGGTCCGCGTCACGCACGGTCCGTTCAACGACTTCAATGGCGTTGTCGAGAGCGTGAATTACGAAAAGAGCCGCCTGCAGGTGGCGGTGCAGATCCTCGGGCGCTCGACGCCCGTCGAACTCGATTTCTCTCAGGTCGAAAAGGCCTGAGTCATCCCGGGCGCGAGCCCGGGCCAACCATGGGGAGCCGAAAGGCGTTTGCACCCGGGAGTGAAAAATGGCTAAGAAAGTACAGGGCTACATCAAGCTGCAGGTGCCCGCGGGCTCTGCAAACCCGTCGCCCCCGATTGGCCCGGCGCTGGGTCAGCAGGGCGTCAACATCATGGAGTTCTGCAAGCAGTTCAATGCGCAGACCCAGAAGCTGGAGAAGGGCCTTCCGATTCCGGTGGTGATCACCGTGTATTCGGACCGCAGCTTCACCTTCATCATGAAGACGCCGCCGGCGGCGGTGCTGATCCTCAAGGCCCTGGGCATTCCCAAGGGCAGCGGCACGCCGAACACGGCGAAGGTCGGCAAGATCACCCGCAAGCAGCTGGAAGAGATCGCCAACACCAAGATGCCGGACCTCACGGCGGCTGGTCTGGATGCCGCGGTGCGTACCATGGCGGGCACTGCCCGCAGCATGGGCGTCGACGTCGAAGGCCTGTGAGGGAGCGCACGAAATGACCGTTGTAGCGAAGCGAATCAAGGCCTGGAAGTCGAAGCTGACGCCGGGCAAGTCCTATCCGATCGATGAAGCCCTGGCCCTGGTGCAGGAATTCTCGACCAAGAAGTTCAACGAATCCGTCGATGTCGCCGTGAACCTCGGCGTGGACGCGACCAAGTCCGACCAGCAGGTCCGCGGTTCGACCGTGATGCCGAACGGCATCGGCAAGACGGTGCGAGTCGCCGTCTTCACCTCGGGCAAGAACCAGGAAGCCGCCATTGCCGCCGGCGCCGACGTGGTCGGCCTCGAGGACCTCGCGGAGCAGGTCAAGGCTGGCAAGATGGACTTCGACGTCGTGATCGCGAGCCCGGACGCGATGCGTGTCGTCGGCCAGTTGGGCCAGATCCTCGGCCCCCGCGGCCTCATGCCGAACCCGAAGGTCGGCACGGTGTCGCCGGATGTCGCCGGTGCCGTCCGCAACGTGAAGGCGGGCCAGGTCCGCTACCGCGTGGACAAGGCCGGCATCGTGCATTGCACGATCGGCAAGGTTGGCTTCGAGCCCGCCAAGCTGCGCGAGAACCTGCAGGCGCTCATCGCCGATCTGCAGCGCGTCAAGCCGGCGACGTCGAAGGGCATTTATCTCAAGCGCGTCACGCTGTCTTCCACCATGGGCCCGGGCGTGGTGGTCGATCACTCGACGCTGGCTTGATCGCAGTTTCATTTTGATGTGGGTCGGTGTTTGGGTCCGGATGGACCCCGACACCGGTCATCGTCGAAGACCGCAGGCGGATCGATCCGGCATGCCGGACGGGTCCTTAATCGCAGACGGCCTGCGCAGATGGTGAACGCTCATCGGGATTCAGCAAGCCCCCAAGGGGGCAGGTTGTCCTGGCAGTTGGTCACCGTCGATAAGGTGGATGCAGCAGGGATGCGGCATCCGTGGCTTTTGGTGAACCGACAGGAGGTGACGCAATGGCACTGAACCTGGAAGGCAAGAAGGTCCTCGTTTCCGAGGTCAGCGAAGTCGCGGCTACCGCGCACTCGCTGGTCGCAGCGGAATACCGTGGACTGACCGTCGGCCAGATGACCGATCTGCGTGCCAAGGCTCGCGCTGCTGGCGTGTACGTGCGTGTTATCAAGAACACGCTCGCGCGCAAGGCGCTGGCTGGTACGTCGTTCGAAGTCATCGGACCGACCCTCAAGGGGCCTCTGGTGCTGGCTTTCTCGAAGGAAGATCCGGGCGCAGCCGCGCGCGTGATCAAGGCCTTCGCGAAGGACAACGACAAGCTGAAGGCAACGGGTATCGCGATGGGCGGGCAACTGCTCTCCGCGAAGGACCTCGACAGGGTGGCGAGTCTGCCGACTCGCGAACAGGCGCTCTCGATGCTGCTGGGGACGATGAAAGCCCCCATCCAGAAGTTCGTGGGCACGCTGTCCGCGGCGCCGTCGAAGCTCGTACGCACTGTTGCCGCCGTGCGCGACAGCAAACAGGTAGCCGCCTGATTTGCATCGCCCGGCAACTGAATACTGACCCATCAACTGACTTTATCTGGAGTTAAGACAATGGCCCTTTCGAAGGACGAGATCCTCGACGCGATTTCCAACATGACCCTCATCCAGATCACCGAGCTCATCTCGGCGATGGAAGAGAAGTTCGGCGTGACCGCCGCTGCCCCGGTTGCCGCTGTTGCGGCCGCCGCCGGCGCCCCGGCTGCTGCTGTCGAAGAGCAGACGGAGTTCACCGTCTCGCTGGTCGAATACCCGGCCGACAAGAAGGTCACGGTCATCAAGGTGATCCGTGAGATCACCGGCCTGGGCCTGAAGGAAGCCAAGGACCTGGTCGAGGCGGTTCCCGCCACGGTCAAGGAAGGCGTCTCGAAGGCTGATGCCGAGTCGATCAAGAAGAAGCTCGAGGAGGCCGGCGCGAAGGTGGGTGTCAAGTAACCCCCGTGCGCCGTCCCGGGTCTGAAAAGACCCTGATCGTGCGAAGCGGCACCGTCCCGGCCCCTGGCCGGGGCGGTCGTCGTTCGCGCGGATTTTTTGCGTTCTGAAGGTCAAGGTGAATCCGATGGCGTATTCCTTCACGGAAAAGAAGCGCATTCGAAAGAATTTCGGCAAGCAGCCGGGAATCCTCGATGTGCCGTACCTGCTCGCGATCCAGCTCGACTCGTACCGTTCCTTCCTCCAGGCCGATGCGCCGGAGATGGATCGTGCGAGTGTCGGTCTGCATGCGGCCTTCAAAACGGTGTTTCCGATTTCCAGCTACTCGGGCAATGCGACGCTCGAGTACGTGTCCTACCGGCTCGGCGAGCCGGTGTTCGACGTCAAGGAGTGCCAGCTCCGGGGCCTGACCTACGCCGCACCGCTGCGCGTGAAGGTCCGCCTGATCGTCCTCGACAAGGAGGCGCCGGGCGCCAAGAAGCCTGTCAAGGACGTGCGTGAGCAGGAGGTCTATCTCGGCGATCTGCCGCTGATGACCGACAACGGCACCTTCGTCATCAACGGTACCGAGCGCGTCATCGTTTCGCAGCTCCACCGTTCGCCGGGCGTGTTCTTCGACCACGACCGTGGCAAGACGCACTCCTCGGGCAAGCTGTTGTTCAGCGCCCGCATCATCCCCTACCGTGGCTCCTGGCTCGACTTCGAGTTCGATCCGAAGGACGCCGTCTTCGCACGCATCGACCGCCGTCGCAAGTTGCCGGTCTCGATCATCCTGCGCGCGCTGGGCATGAACGAGAACGAGATCCTCGATATCTTCTTCGAGAAGAACACGTTCTTCCTGTCGAAGGACGAGAGCTCGCTGGAGCTCGTGCCGCAGCGCCTGCGCGGTGAAACCGCCAGCTTCGAGATCCGCGTCGGTGACAAGGTCATCGTCGAGGAAGGCCGCCGCATCACGGCGCGCCATGTCCGCCAGCTTGAAGATGCCAAGGTCACGAAGCTCGCCGTTCCGCGCGACTACGTGTACGGCAAAATCGTCGCGCAGGACATCGTCAACACCGAGACCGGCGAAATCCTGGTCAAGGCCAACGAAGTCCTGACCTCGGTCAGCGTCGAGAAGCTCATCGAGGCCGGCATCAGCCAGGTCGACACGCTCTACGTGAACGACCTCGACCGCGGTCCGTTCATCTCCGACACGCTGCGCATCGATCCGACCAAGACCCGCCTCGAGGCGCTGGTCGAGATCTACCGCATGATGCGTCCCGGCGAGCCGCCGACCAAGGACGCTGCCGAGAACCTGTTCAACAACCTGTTCTTCAACGCGGAGCGCTACGACTTGTCGGCCGTGGGCCGCATGAAGTTCAACCGCCGCGTTGGGCGCAAGGAAATCGAGGGCTCGGGCGTCCTGTCCAAGGACGATATCCTCGACGTGCTCAAGGTCCTTATCGACATCCGCAACGGCAACGGCGTGGTCGATGACATCGACCACCTCGGCAACCGCCGCGTGCGTTCGGTCGGTGAAATGGCCGAGAACGCGTTCCGTGTTGGCCTCGTCCGCGTCGAGCGCGCCGTCAAGGAGCGCCTGACCATCGCGGAATCCGAGCCGCTGATGCCGCAGGAAATGATCAACGCGAAGCCGGTCGCGGCCGCCGTGAAAGAGTTCTTCGGCTCCTCGCAGCTCTCGCAGTTCATGGACCAGAACAACCCGCTGTCGGAAGTCACCCACAAGCGCCGCGTGTCGGCCCTTGGCCCGGGCGGCCTGACGCGCGAGCGCGCGGGCTTCGAGGTCCGTGACGTGCACCCGACCCACTACGGTCGCGTCTGCCCGATCGAGACGCCTGAAGGCCCGAACATCGGCCTCATCAACTCGCTGTCGGTCTACGCCCGCACGAACCAGTATGGCTTCCTCGAGACGCCCTACCGTCGGGTCGAGAACGGCCGCATCACCGACAAGATCGATTTCCTGTCGGCGATCGAAGAGGGTGAGTTCGCGATCGCGCAGGCCAACGCCGCCAAGGACGCCAAGGGCGTGCTGACAGACGACCTGGTCTCCTGCCGTTACCAGAACGAGTTCACGTTGATGCCGAGCGAGCGCATCAATTACATGGACGTGTCGCCGAAACAGATCGTGTCGGTGGCCGCCTCGCTGATCCCGTTCCTCGAGCACGACGACGCCAACCGCGCGCTGATGGGCTCGAACATGCAGCGCCAGGCAGTGCCGACGCTGCGCGCTGAAGTGCCGCTGGTCGGCACCGGCATGGAACGTCCGGTCGCGATCGATTCCGGTGTCACGGTCGTCGCCCGTCGCGGCGGCATCGTCGACTCCGTCGATGCCTCGCGCATCGTCGTCCGCGTCCACGATGACGAAACGACGGCCAGCGAGCCGGGCGTCGACATCTACAACCTGACGAAGTACACGCGTTCCAACCAGAACACCTGCATCAACCAGCGCCCTCTGGTGACCGCGGGCGACCGCATCTCGCGCGGCGACGTGCTGGCTGACGGTCCCTCGACGGACCTTGGCGAACTGGCGCTGGGCCAGAATCTGCTCGTCGCGTTCATGCCCTGGAACGGCTACAACTTCGAGGACTCGATCCTGATCTCGGAGCGTGTTGTCCAGGAAGACCGCTTCACGACGATCCACATCGAAGAGCTGACCTGCGTCGCGCGCGACACGAAGCTCGGACCTGAAGAGATCACCGCCGACATCCCGAACGTGGGCGAGGCGGCGTTGGGCAAGCTCGACGAGGCCGGAATCGCTTACATCGGCGCTGAAGTGCGCGCCGGCGACATCCTGGTCGGCAAGGTCACGCCGAAGGGAGAGACCCAGCTGACGCCGGAAGAGAAGCTGCTCCGCGCGATCTTTGGCGAGAAGGCCTCCGACGTGAAGGACACGTCGCTGCGCGTTCCGCCGGGCATGGACGGCACCGTCATCGACGTCCGCGTGTTCACGCGGGATGGCGTCGAGAAGGACAGCCGCGCCAAGTCGATCGAAACGGCTGAAATCACACGGGTCAAGAAGGACTTCGGTGACCAGCAGCGCATCCTCGAGGACGACCTGTTCCAGCGTGTCCGCGACATGCTGATCGGCAAGGTTGCCGCGGGCGGTCCGAAGAAGCTCAAGGCTGGCACGAAGATCGATGCCGCCTACCTCGACGACCTGCCGCGCGAAGACTGGTTCCAGATCCGTCTCGACGACGAAGAAGCCAACGCGCAGCACGAGAACTCGGCCATCCGCATGGAAGAGCAGCGCAAGGCCTTCGAGAAGCGTCTCGAAGACAAGCGTCTCAAGATCACGCAGGGCGATGACCTCGCCCCTGGCGTGCTCAAGATGGTCAAGGTCTACCTCGCCGTTAAGCGTCGCGTGCAGCCGGGCGACAAGATGGCCGGCCGTCACGGCAACAAGGGTGTCATCTCGCACATCACGCCGGTCGAGGACATGCCGTACCTCGCCGACGGTACGCCGGTCGACGTCGTGCTGAACCCGCTGGGCGTGCCTTCACGCATGAACGTCGGTCAGGTGCTCGAGACGCACCTCGGCTGGGCGGCGAAGGGCATCGGACTGAAGATCGGCCGCATGCTCGAAGCGCAGGCCAAGCTGACCGAAGTCCGCGCCTTCCTGGACGAGGTCTACAACGGCACCGGTGGCCAGGGCGAAGACCTCAAGTCGCTGAATGATGGCGAAGTCACCGTGCTGGCGAAGAACCTCTCCAAGGGTGTTCCCATCGCGACGCCGGTGTTCGACGGTGCCTCCGAACTGCAGATCAAGAAACTCCTTGAACTGGCCGATCTGCCGGTCAATGGCCAGAGCTACCTGTACGACGGTCGCACCGGCGAGCGGTTCGACCGCCAGGTCACCGTTGGCTACATGTACATGCTGAAGCTGAACCACCTTGTCGACGACAAGATGCACGCCCGCTCCACGGGCCCGTACAGCCTCGTCACGCAGCAGCCGCTGGGTGGCAAGGCCCAGTTCGGCGGACAGCGCTTCGGTGAGATGGAAGTCTGGGCGCTCGAGGCCTACGGCGCGGCTTACACCCTGCAGGAGATGCTGACGGTCAAGTCGGACGACACGACGGGCCGCACGCTCATGTACAAGTCGATCGTCGATGGCAACCACGAGATGAAGGCCGGCATGCCGGAATCCTTCAACGTGCTCGTCAAGGAAATCCGCTCGCTCGGCATCAACATTGAACTCGAGTCGGATTGATCAGGAGGCGATGAACCCATGAAAGACCTACTGAAGCTGTTCAAGCAGCACGCCCCGATCGAGAACTTCGATTCGATCAAGATCGGATTGGCGTCTCCGGACCTCATCCGTTCGTGGTCGTTCGGCGAAGTGAAGAAGCCGGAAACCATCAACTACCGCACGTTCAAGCCGGAACGAGACGGTCTGTTCTGCGCCAAGATCTTCGGCCCCGTGAAGGACTACGAGTGCCTTTGCGGCAAGTACAAGCGCCTGAAGCATCGCGGCGTCGTCTGCGAGAAGTGCGGCGTCGAGGTCACGCAGGCCAAGGTGCGCCGCGAGCGCATGGGCCATATCGAGCTGGCCAGCCCGACTGCGCACATCTGGTTCCTGAAGTCGCTGCCGTCGCGCATCGGCCTCATGCTGGATATGACGCTGCGCGAGATCGAGCGCGTGCTCTATTTCGAGGCCTTCGTGGTCATCGAACCGGGCATGACGGAGATGCAGCGCGGCCAGTTGCTGACCGACGAAATGTATCTCGAAGCCCTCGAGCAGCACGGTGACGAGTTCGACGCCCGCATGGGCGCCGAGGCGATCAACGAGCTGCTGCAGTCCATTGAACTGCCGGTCGAGGTCGTCAAGGTCCGCGAAGAGATGCTCAGCACCTCTTCGGAGACCAAGCTCAAGCGCCTGTCCAAGCGTCTGAAGCTGCTCGAGTCCTTCATCGAGTCCGGTAACAAGCCGGAATGGATGGTCCTGACCGTCCTGCCGGTGCTGCCGCCCGACCTGCGCCCGCTCGTCCCGCTGGACGGTGGTCGTTTCGCGACGTCGGACCTCAACGACCTGTACCGCCGCGTCATCAACCGCAACAACCGCCTGCGCCGCCTGCTCGAGCTGAACGCGCCGGACATCATCGTGCGCAACGAAAAGCGCATGCTGCAGGAATCGGTCGACGCGCTCCTGGACAACGGTCGTCGTGGCCGCGCCATCACGGGCAGCAACAAGCGCCCGCTGAAGTCGCTGGCAGACATGATCAAGGGCAAGCAGGGCCGGTTCCGCCAGAACCTGCTCGGCAAGCGCGTCGACTACTCCGGCCGTTCGGTCATCGTGGTCGGCCCGACGCTCCGCCTGCACCAGTGCGGCCTGCCGAAGAAGATGGCGCTTGAGCTCTTCAAGCCCTTCATCTTCCAGAAGCTGCAGATCCGCGGCGACGCCTCGACGATCAAGGCTGCCAAGCGTCTGGTGGAGCGCGAAGGCCCGGAAGTCTGGGACATCCTTGAGGAGGTCATCCGTGAGCATCCGGTTCTCCTGAACCGTGCTCCGACGCTGCACCGCCTCGGCATCCAGGCCTTCGAGCCGGTGCTGGTGGAAGGCAAGGCGATCAACCTGCATCCGCTCGTCTGCACCGCCTTCAACGCGGACTTCGACGGTGACCAGATGGCCGTGCACGTGCCGCTGTCGATCGAAGCGCAGCTCGAAGCCCGGGCGCTGATGATGGCGTCGAACAATATCCTCTCGCCGGCCAACGGTGATCCGATCATCGTACCGTCGCAGGACGTCGTCCTCGGCCTGTATTACCTCACCCGCGAGAAGATTGGTGCGCGTGGTGAAGGCATGATCTTCGCCGACGTGCAGGAAGCCCATCGCGCCTACGAGAGCCGCCAGGTCGAACTGCAGGCCAAGGTGCGGGTGCGCATCACCGAATACCCGCTGATCGATGGCAAGCCTTCTGAAAAGCCGGTCATCCGTCACGTCAATACGACGGTCGGCCGCGCGCTGTTGTCCGAGATCCTCCCGAAGGGCATGGCCTTCGAGATCGTCAACCAGGACATGACGAAGAAGGCGATCTCCGGAACCATCAACCTGTGCTACCGCCTCCTCGGTCTCAAGGAGACCGTGATCTTCGCGGATCAGTTGATGTACACCGGCTTCGCCTACGCGACGCGTTCGGGCATGTCCTTCGGCATCGATGACATCGTGATCCCGGAGCAGAAGACCAAGCTGGTTGCCGCAGCGGACCGCGAAGTGAAGGAGATCCAGGACCAGTACGCGTCCGGTCTCGTCACCAACGGCGAGCGCTACAACAAGGTCGTCGACATCTGGTCGCGCGCCAACGACCAGGTCGCGAAGGCGATGATGGAGAAGCTGGGCACCGAAGAGGCGACTGACCTCAAGGGCGTGAAGCATCGCCAGAAGTCCTTCAACTCGATCTTCATGATGGCCGACTCGGGCGCCCGCGGTTCCGCCGCGCAGATCCGTCAGCTTGCCGGTATGCGTGGCCTCATGGCCAAGCCGGACGGCTCGATCATTGAAACCCCGATCACGGCGAACTTCCGTGAAGGCCTCAACGTGCTGCAGTACTTCATCTCGACCCACGGCGCCCGCAAGGGCCTCGCGGATACCGCAC
>CANGMU010000069.1 GCA_947454665.1 Pseudomonadota bacterium
ATATGCGCTGCTGCGCAGGACCGGGCGACGCTGGTGGATGTGGTGCGGCGGGATGGCCGCAGCAGGGCTGTGTGTCGTGATGCTGCTGGGCCCTCTGCTCATCGAGCCGCTCTTCAACAAGTACGAGCCAGTGCCGGCCGGGCCTGTCCGCAATGCCCTCGAATCGATGGCGCACGATGCAGGCATCTCGAATGACCGGATCTTCCTGTACGACGGCTCACGTCAATCCAACAATTTCACGGCGAACGTGTCCGGCATCGGTTCCTCTGCGCGCATCGCGATCTCGGACGTCGCGCTCAAGAATGCTTCGCTCGCTGAAGTGAAAGCCGTGACCGGCCACGAAATCGGCCATTACGTGCTGGGTCATGTCTGGCAGGGGCTCGGCCTCAGCGTGCTGCTGATCACCCTGGGTTTCCTGCTGGTCGACCGGCTCTACCTGCCCGTTGCGCGCCGGGTCGGCAGCGACGCGTCGCTGCTCGAGGCGCGAGGCCTGCCGGTCTTGCTGCTCGTCCTGACATTGCTGGGCGCAGTGGGCATCCCGCTCAACAACACGCTGACTCGGCGCAGCGAGGCCGAAGCAGACCGGTATTCGCTGCGCACGGTGAACCTGCCGGACGCACTGGCCGGCGCCCTCGTGAAAACCGCGGAATACCGCTATCCGAGGCCGGGCGTGCTGGAAGAGTGGTTGTTCTATTCGCATCCTTCCGTCGAACGCCGCGTCCAAACGGCCATGGAATGGAAGGCCAGCCATGCCCAGTAGCTCCGGAAGGACGCCCGTGATTAAACGCCGCGACTTCATGAAGCACTCCGCGCTGGCCCTCGCAGGCGCCAGCGCAGCGCTGACCCTGCCCTTCCGCTCGGAAGCCGCCTCCGACCTGCGCATCACGCGGGTCCGCGTATTCAACCCGGCCAGTGGCAGCAATCTCAACGGCCCCTTGAACCTCAGCGAGATCGTGGTCGCCGTCGAGACGAATGCCGGCATCACGGGCATCGGCCAGGGTGGGACACCTGACCTGCTTCGCTATGCGGCCAGCCTGCTCATCGGCCAGGATCCTTTCCGCATCGAGCAACTCTGGCAGCGCATGTATCGCAGCTCGATCTATCCGGCAGGCCGCGAACGGCTGAACGCCGTCGGGGCGCTGGACTGCGCGCTGTGGGACATCAAGGGAAAAGCCCTGAGCCAGCCCGTCTACCAGTTGCTGGGCGGCCGCACGCGCGACCACATCGAGTGCTACAAATCCTACGGGTTGCTGCGTCTCGACCAGGCGCGCGAGGAAGCGCGCAAAACCATGGCCGAGGGCTACCGCGCGATCCGGACCTTCGGCGTTGCCGGCCAGAGCGACCCATTCGACGGCCGACGCTCGCTGCCGCGCATCGTCGAACTCTGCACCGCGCTGCGCGAGGGTGTCGGTCGCGATGGCGATTTCATCTTCGACGTGCACACGCGGATGGACTTCGCGGATGCCGCGCGCCTCTGCGACCAGCTCGAGCCGCTGGATCCGCTCTTCGTCGAAGATCCGCTGCACACCATGGACGACCTGACGCTGTATGAGCGCTTGCGCCAGCGCGTGCGCCTACCCCTTGCAGCGGGCGAGCAGTTCGGCGAATTGCGCGATGGAAATCTGCCGCTCGTCGAACAGGGGCTGATCGACTACCTGCGCTCATCGATCCCAAACGTCGGCGGCATCACCGCCTATCGCAAGCTGGGCGTGCTGTGCGAAGCCCATTCTGTCGGTCTCGTGCCGCACTTCACATCCCCGGTCGGCACGGCAGCCGTCGCGCATTGCCTGCTGGCCCATCCTGGCAGCGTGATGAACGAGGCCTATCGCACGGTCCTGCCTGCTTACCTCAAGGCCGGCGTGAAGTTCGCAAATGGCCGCATGTCGATCGACGACACGCCGGGGCTTGGCGTGGTGTTCGATGCGACGAAGGCCACACAGATCGCCGAGTTCACGGAAGTGCGGCCGCCGGAGCTTTACCAGGGTGAGAGCGTGCGGCGACCCGACGGCTCACATCTGTATCTGTAAGCATCCGGAACTGACCGGGCCATAGACCTACTGCGCGGCCGTCGGCGCGTCCGGGAACGAGAAGATGTCCTCTTCAAGCGGCCGCTGCATGCCGGCCTCGTGGAACTGTTCCCAGATCTGCGCCCACGGGCGGCCATAGGTATCGGGCAGCATGTAGTCGAAGTGCGTGCCAGGCGTCACCGGAGTCGCCACGCCCTTGATCGGGAAGATATGGGGAACGCATTCCAGGATCGGCAAGGGGTCGTGCTCGTTGAGCCGGCCGATCCGACTCCAGTTCTGCACGATGCGCACCGGGTCGACGAGCGATTCCTCGTCATACAGTACCGCTTCGTGCCGGATGCCAAGGAGCTTGCCGGCCTTGTCCTTGCGGGCGCTATAGAACTCGATCGTCTGCAGCCGGCTGCTGTACTCCGCGCCGCCGTGCGAGATCCAGCCCTGGATGTTGGACGTCCAGGTCACCAGCACCTCGCCATCCCAGAAACCGATCGTCTCGCCGAACCACTGCGGCACGTCGGCACCGAGCCGCGGCACCACACCGCGCTCGTTGAACTGGCTGCCGACATGGATCTGCGTGACCAGTGTCTTGGCGGCGTTGCGCAGGTCCATGACGAGGTCCGGCGTCACCACGAGGTTGATGCGCGCGCCACCATACTGGGCGAAACGGCGCATGAAGCCTTCCGGCCAGCAGTACTGACCCGGCCACTGCGGTGAACTGCTGCCGGAATAGTGGTACATCTGCTGCACGAAGCGCTTCTGGTATTCGGGCGTCAGCAGCGAGAGATAGGTCGGGATCTGCAGGCTTGCCCCGTAGTACCAGGTCGCAGTCTTCGTCTTGTCGCGGTTGTACTGCCCGCTCCAGTCCGGCAGCGAAGCCGCCTTGTGCCGCGTGGGGCCCCCTCGCCTGCGCACATCGGCCAGCATGGCCTCGTAATGCGCCTTGGCCGACCTGAAGCCATAGGGGCTCACAATGCCCGAACGCGGATAGTCGCGGTCGCAATAGCCCCAGGCCGCGGTGCGCGGCGGGTCGTTGCCGATGAGCGGCACTTCATAGGCGCCCCAGATCTGCTCGAGGCCCACCGGCGAATTGCATCGGTAATACCGGGCATCGAACCACTGGGCCCGGTCCTGATAGAAGTCCTTCGTCGAGAAGATGTCCACGGGCAAGGGCGAGATGCCTGCGGGGACCGCGCCATCCCGCGCGGCCGCGATAGGCTTGGCCCAGTCGGGCACCCCCGCTCCTGCATGCATGCCCTTGCCTTCGGAACCCACGATGGCTGCCGAAGGCGGCGGCTCCGGGGCACCACGCCCGACGGGTTGCACGGCCGCTGCGGTCGTCGCACTGCCCAGGAACAGCATCGCCAGGACGATGCGCTGTCGCGTTTGCATGCCCTCTCCCCCCGCGCTTTTCGCTGGAGCGTAGCATGCAGGTCACGCCACTCCGGCAGCCTTGAGGTTCACGCGATGTCTCCACGAGCCGCCTTGATCTTGCTTGCCGCGGTTGCCACGCCCTTGCAAGGCACTCACGCCGCAACGCCCCCTGCCTTGACGGCCCTCGACTATGTGCAGATCCAGCAACTGGTGAACCGACTCAGCTTTGCAGTGGATTACTGCACGCGGGGCGGCAAGGACTTCGCGGACTTGTTCGCTCCGGGCGGCCGCTATGTGATCGCGGAAGCGCCAGGCAAGCAGCGCGTCATTGAAGGGGCCGATGCGCTCGCGGCGCTGGCCGGGGGTCCGGACTGCAAGGGACTGGACGAACCGCCGCGCTCTTATGTCGTACACCTGTCGGCGAGCCTGGTCATCGAGCCCTCCGCAGAAGGGGCCACGGGAAAGTCCTATGCGATCTATCCAGCGCGCAAGGGCAAGTATTTCAAGGAAGACGTGGCCGGCCAGGTGGGCCTGTACCACGATGTCTATGTGAAGACGCCGCAGGGCTGGAAGTTCCAGCTGCGGCGCCATGAACTCTAGACTCAGGGGTCGTAGCAGCTGACGAAGCGGCGGATGCTGGGCACCCAGACCTTGGCATCGCCGTGGTCACCCATCGGGCGCGACACGGCCGCCACCAGACGGAATCCCGGTTTGCCGAGGATGTCGCGCATTTCCTGCAGCACGGCGGCCAGTCGGGGACCGGCATAGCCCATGCGCCTCAGGTCGCGCGTGGCGATGCCCTCCATCTGTTCATAGAAGGCCTGCTCCGACGCGAACAGTGGACGCTCGGCGGCCACGAACGAGGTCTCGAGAAGCTTCGGCACGTCCTCGAAGTACCACTTGTCCTTGCAGGCCATGTAGCCCGTGCAGTCCTTCACGAGCCAGTCCTTGCCGAAGAAGGCGTCGAAGTCATCGCCAAGGGATTCCTCCCGATGCAGGACATTGCCGTTTGCATCGGCGATGCTCAGTTCAAGCCGATAGGGCGATTGCGCGGTCTGTCCGCGTACGCGAACCGTGAAGGTCTGCGGCTGGCCCGCGCCCAATACATCGCCGGTCACCGTGTAGCGCCTGTCGATTTGGTCTGGCGCAGAGGAACAGGCCGAGAGCCACAGTGCAGCGGCAAGGACGGACAATCCGGATATGTCAAAGCGCATCTCGAAAGAATACCAATCCTGCTGTCAACGAAGGCTGAGCGTCGTCGTTAAGGCCGACATCAATCCCTGATACATAACAGCCAATGGCCTTCTGCCTCGATGCTGTGGAGCCTGCGCATGATGCGACGTGATCCGGCGACCCTGAGCTTCGGCCTGCCTTTCCTGATCTGTGTCCTGGCCCTGTCCGGCTGCGGCGGCGGGGGTGGCACCAGCGGGACGGCCACGCCAGCCGGCACCAGTACACAAGGCGGCGGAACGCCTGCCACGGGTGGCACCACCACGCCCGCCACCACCCCGACGTCTGCGCCGACGGCACCGGGCACGCCAACGGCCACGCTGCTGGCCAACGCCGTGCAACTGGCCTTCTCCGCGCCGACGAGCACGGGCAGCTCACCAGTCCTGCTCTACACGGCCACCTGCACGGACGGCACGGTGCAGTTCGTCGGGATGGCGTCAGCCAGTCCGGTCACGGTCTCGGGACTGACACAGTCCACCGACTACCGCTGCACCATCAAGGCATCGAACAGCGAGACCGACGGACCTGCCAGCACCGCGCTGACCGTGAACCTGCCGGCGCCGGTTGCCCTCACCGGCACGGCCAGCGAGCCCCAGAACCTCAGCGTCGCGGCCAGCAATGGCAGCCTGACGCTGAGCTTTTCCGCACCGGCTTCGGACGGCGGCTTTCCGATCCTCGGCTACAGCGCCACCTGCGGCGGCGCGGGCAACGCCAGCGCGCTGAGCAGCCCGATCATCATTGGCGGACTGCGTAATGGTGTCGCGGCCAGTTGCACGGTCGCCGCACTCAACGCCCAGGGAACCGGCACAGCAACCGCCGTCATCAGCGGCACCCCAACGGCCAGCGCCGGCGGCGCGACAGCCCCCGGCGCTCCCACGGGATTGTCGGCCACCGTCGGCAATGGCCAGCTCACCCTTGCCTTCGCCACGCCCACGAACTCGGGCGGCTCGCCCGTCACGAGCTACACGGCCAGCTGCACGGCGGGGACGGCCGTGACGGGTGGCGCATCGTTGGGCAGCCCGCTGACCGTACGCGGACTCGTGAACGGGCAGGCCTATGGCTGCAGCGTCCAGGCGCGCAACGCCTATGGCGCAGGCCCCGCCACGGCAAGCATTACGGCAACGCCCGCTGCGACAGCGGCTGCCACCGCACCCGCAGTCGCTTCACTCACCCTCGGCACGAACGTCGCGTCACTGGCTGCTGATGGCATCACCGCCCTCACCGTCTCCCTGCGCAGTGCCAGCGGCGCGTTGTACGCGGGCCCGGATGTCGGTGTCGAATTCAGTTCACCCTGCGTGACGGCCGGCAAGGCGACGATCACCGCCACGGCCACCGCGCGCAACGGTCTGGCGACGGTGGTCTACCAGCCGAGGGGCTGCACCGGTGCCGATCCCATCACTGCAACCCTGACCGGCGCATCCATCCAGGGCCGCACGACACTCGTGATCAGCGCGAGCACCGCCCTCTCGGCACGTGGCGCCTTGGGCAAGCAACTCTTCTTCGACGCAGGGCTTTCGGCATCGGGCAGGGTCTCCTGCGCCAGCTGTCATTCGCCTGCCAACGGCTACTTCTCACCCGATGCGTCGCCGACACCGCGAGGTGGCGTCTCGGGCCAGGCGGTCGGCTTCCGCTCGTCCCCCACGGCGTCCTATGCCGCGCTCGCTCCCGCCTTCCGCTTCCTCGGCGTCACCAACCAGCAAGGCACGGTCAACAATGGCGCGAACGGAAAGCTCGGCACACCGCGCGGCGGACTGATGTGGGATGGCAGGGCCTCGGATGTTTTCCAGCAGGCGCGCGGACCGCTGACGGGCGCCGTCGAGATGGCCAACGCGGACAGCGCCGCGGTACTCGCCAAACTGCTGGGCCGCCCCTACCTCGCGGACTTCATCGCGGTCTTCGGTGCGACCACGGCATCGAGCAATGCGGACACGGTGGTCGCGAACATTGCCGCCGCGATCGGCCAGTACGAGACCGAGGACCGCTCGTTCATGGCCTTCAACAGCAAGTTCGATGCGGTACAGGCCGGCTTGGCGCGCTTCTCGGCGCAGGAGGCCAACGGTCAGCTCGCCTTCTTCAACGCAAACCAGGCGGCCTGCGCAGGCTGCCACACGCCCTTCAGCCAGGCGCGTTCCGCGCAATCACCGGCGATGTTCACGGACGGCGCCTATCGTGCGATCGGCGTACCGAGAAACTGGTCTCTGCCGTACAACGTGGATGCCACAGCCGCCTCGACGCTGTCAGCACTGGGGCTGGGCACATTCCTGAATGGCAGCACGCTGGGGGCACCCAGCCATGACTATTTCGACCTGGGATTCTGCGGCCCGACCCGCACGGACAGCCTGCTGGATCCCTCGCTGTGTGGCGTGTTCCGCACGCCGGGGCTGCGCAACATCGCGCTCAAGGGCACCTATGACCACAACGGCGTCTTCAGTTCGCTGGCGCAGGTGCTGGACTTCTATCTGAACCGGGATGTCACGCCGGAGCTGATCTATCGACGCGCGGACGGCACCGCCGACATCCCCTTCAACGACCTGCCGATACAGTTCCAGGGCAATGTGGTGTCACGCCCGCCCTTCCGGCCCGTTCCCGGAGGTAGGCTCAACCCGGCCGAGTTACAGGATGTGATCGCCTTCCTGTGCACGCTGACGGACGGCTATGACCCGGCCAACCCGACGGGCTACCGACCGACCCCCGAATGCGACAACGCGATCCGGCGCTGAGCTGCAGCCAGAAGTGCGGGTTCGTGAACTGCACTTCCTTGACGACGGCCTCGACAGTGACGTCCTTACCGAGGTCGAACATCGCGAAGGAATGGTGGGCGGTCGCCATGGACGCGGCCAGGGCGAGGGCGGCGGCGATGCCAAAACGTGCCACGCGTTTCAGCTTCGATTCCCCCAGGGTTGCCCACAGCGTCTTCAATGGCCTTCATCCCTGACGCGTTCGTTGTCCGAGCAGTAGTACTCCTGCACGTCGACGTCGGGACGTCGCTCCATGTAAACGGTGTTCGAGAAGGGACGCGTGTAGGTCTTCAGGTCGGTGACCTGCTTGGTGATTTCCAGCACCTTGCCGTTGCCCACGACGCGGAACCGTTCGACCAGGTGCATCTGGTCACTCGCGGGCAGGCGCGGCACCTTCAGGCTCTCCGGCGTCGCATTGACGCCACCCGCGAAATAGCCGTTCAGCGGACGCGAGCGCCCGTTGAGGCCGATGGTATCGACCACCAGCGTGTCGCCTTCCCAGTGGCCGATCGAGTGGCCTTCCCAGCTCGGCAGCAGGTCTTCCGCAGGCGGATGGCCACGCCCATCCATGTAGATGCGGCGCGCCACGGCCACCCACTCGTTCAACAGCACGACCTGGTTGTGCCCCGGCAAGATCTGCGTCGGGAAGAATCCGCCCACGAAGGCCGCCGGATTGATGGGTTCGCAGGCACCGGGCGTGGGCAGTTCGACGCCCAGCCGTCCCAGTTGCCGGGACTCTTCCGCGCCCCAGGCGGTGAATTCAGGCGCAGGCGTATAGGGCTTGTTCGCCCACCGCGGATCGAAGTTCGTGCTGTTGCTGGCAATGCCCAGCCAGACCGCGAAAATGTCTGGCGTCTTGCCGGGCCCCGTGGCGGCTCGCGCGGTGGGCAGCAGCATCGCGATGCCCACAACTGCTGCGATGAATGCAGACCTGATCGTGCGACCTGCCGCGGCGTCAATGCCGGTCGATATCGTCATGGCCCCCCCACCTGCGTGTTCGCAGGCTGGCAGTTTGCCTCATGACCCTGTTCGTGGGTGGAACGAAAAAGGCCCCTTGCGGGGCCTTCTTCATTTCAACTGGCGGAGAGGGTGGGATTCGAACCCACGGAGGGCGTTAACCCTCGGCAGTTTTCAAGACTGCAGCCTTAAACCACTCGGCCACCTCTCCGGCCCGGACATTCTACTCAATGGCCGCCGTTATAGCCGCCCTGATAGGTCGAGTAGATCTTGTCCTGCGTCGTGATGAACTCGAGCAGCACCGTCTTGCCCTGCTTCGTCGCGGCGATGCCATTGGCGATGGCATGGGCGACCTGGCCGGGCTCCGTCACGCGCTCGCTGTAGGCGCCCAGCGCCTTGGCGAATTCGCTGTAGTTGCCCGAAATGTCGGTCGAGCCGTACTTCTGCTTCGACAGCGCCATGGCCTTGAACTCCATCGCCATGCCGAAGTTGTTGAACAGGATCGACATCATCGGGATCTTGCAGCGGACTGCGGTTTCGATGTCCATGCCGGTCATGCCGATGGCCGCATCGCCCCAGAAGTTCATGCAGAGCTTGCCCGGGTTCGCCAGCTGCGCGCCCATCGCAAGGCCCAGGCCATAACCCAGCTGCGTGGACTTGCCCCAGCCGATGTACGACAGCGGCGTCGTCGGCTTCCAGAACGGCGACAACTCATCGCGCGGGCTGCCGGCATCGTGCGTGACGATGGTGTTGGGCACGTCGACGATGTGCATGAGGTCCCAGATCACGCGGTACGGCGAGAGCGGCTTGGACTCGCTCGTGAGGCGCGGCATCCACTCGGCCCACCACGGCGCGTTGAGCTCCTTGATGCGGGCCTGCACGCCTGCGGTCAGGCCGCGCGGCTTCTTGAGGCGGTCCTTCAGCGCGTCGTAGAGCATCTCCAGCATCAGCTTCGAATCGCCCAGCAGCGGGTATTCGGTCGGGATGTTCTTGTCGATGTCGTAAGGATCGATCGTGTTGTGGACGAAGGTCTTGTTCTTCGTCGGGAAGCGGATGCCGAAGCCGGTGGCCGTGAAGCTGGCACCGACGCCGAACACCAGGTCCGACTCTTCCACATAGGCTGCAACGGCGCGTGGCATGGCCACGCCACCCGAGCCCATCGACAGCGCATGCGTTTCCGGGAAGGCGCTCTTGCCCTCGAGGCTGGTCGTGACCGGTGCTTCGAGCAGCTCGGCGACGGCCTTCAGTTCCTTCCAGGCCTTGGCGTAATGAACGCCCTGGCCGACGTAGAGCATCGGACGCTTGGCGTTGATCAGCGCGGCAGCCGCGGCGTCGACGGACTTGTGGTCCGGCGCCGTCACCAGCTTGCGGGCCGGCTTGTAGTTGATCTCGCCCGGCACCTCGACATTCCACATATCACCCGGGATCTCGATCAGCACGGGACCCGGACGGCCATTGCGCGCGAAGCTGAAGGCGCGGCGCAGGGCCGGGATCAGCTGGTCAGGTGTGTTGATCGTCTCGGCATGCTTGGTGACATGCTGGAAGTTCATCGTGGCGTTGAAGCCCGGCTTGATGAACGAGGCACTGCGGTTGGAGCCGCCCGGGATGACGACCATCGGCACGCCTTCCGAATAGGCCTGCGCCACGGCGCCGAATGCATTCTCGATGCCCGGACCCGCCTGGCAGCAGAACACGCCGACCTTTGCGGCGGAACGGAGGCGGCCGATCGCGTCAGCCATGTGCACGCCGATGCGCTCCTGGCGGACGACGATCGGACGGATGTCGGCCGCGGCAGCCGACTCAGTGAGCGGATTGAGCGGATAAGTCAGGAGCCACTCGACGCCTTCGCGCTTGAGGATTTCGGCGGTGACTTGC
>CANGMU010000070.1 GCA_947454665.1 Pseudomonadota bacterium
CGCTGTATGTCGTCAGCATGGTGCTGACGCTGGCCTGCTATGGCGCGGTGGTGTTGCGCCAGCGGTCGATCGCGGACGGTGAACCGATCACGATCCTGGATGCCCTGCGGCGCAGTGTCATCGGCCTGCCGGCGACGGCCAGCACGGCGGTGCTGTGCAGCCTGTCGGTGGCCATTGGGGGCGTGCTGCTCCTGCTGCCGGGTCTGGCGGCGATCGTCTGGCTGTCCCTGGCCTGGATCATTGCGCTCGAGGGTGCGACGCCCGTCCAGGCCCTGCGTGCGAGCATCGCTGCGGTTCGCGGCCGGTTCTGGCAACTGGCCAAGGTGCTCGCGGTGTTGCTGTCGGCGGTGCTCGTGTTCGTCGTGCTGGCCGGCATCTTCGTCGGCGTGCTGATGGCCGTCGCGGGCAAGCAGGGGCCGACCAGTGTCTTCGGGCAGACGCTGTCGCGCCTGCTCTTCGGCACGGTCATCGCGCTGCCGGTGGCGTATCTGGGTGCGGCGCTGGTGGTGCTGCGGCGGTACCTGCGGGGTTGATCCGGGCGTAGACTGGTCTACAGACTGGTCTGTTGGCCGGCGAGGTGTCCCCGTGAAGATCGAAATCGGCGCATACGAAGCAAAAACGAAACTTCCCGAGCTTTTGCGTGAAGTGCAGGCTGGCAAGCGCTTCACGATCACCAACCGGGGGAAGGCCGTGGCGGAACTGGTTCCCGTAGCCCAGGAAGAATCGGCGGACATCGGCAAAGCCATTGCCGATTTCCTGGCATACAAAAAAGCACATCCCATCCGGCACACGTTCACGGCCGAAGAGATCAAGGCGATGATTCGTGAAGGCCGCGAATGAACGGTGTGCTTGATGCATCCGTTGGCGCCAGTTGGTTGCTGGAAGATGCGGGCGCTGGCCAGGCGTATGCCGATGCCGTGATGCAAGCGCTGGAGCGTCCCGGTGTGGTGGCGCATGTGCCTGTCATCTTTGGCCTCGAATTGGCCAGCGTGATGCTTAAGGCGGAAGCCCGGGGGACCTTGACCGCAGAGCGCACGGCGCGCTTCCTGCAGTTCTTGTCCATCATGCCCATCGAGTCAGACAGCCGGCCGGCACTCTCTGCGCTTCGGGAAACCCTGCCGCTCGCGCGCCGATATGGCCTGTCGTCCTACGACGCGTCGTATCTCGAACTGGCGCTGCGCCTGTCGCTGCCGCTGGCCACGCTGGATACCGACCTGCGCCGTGCTGCCCGCAAGGCGGGCGTTCAGGTCTTCAAGCCCTGACGGGCGGCAACACGTCGGGCGTCAGTTCCCCTCGCCGACCTGTGCGGCGAGTTCCTCGGCCTGGAATTCCTGCTGCAAGGCCTGCAGCAGCTCATCCATGTTGCCGCCGATTACATCGGCCAGCTTGTAGAGCGTCAGGTTGATGCGGTGGTCGGTCACGCGACCCTGCGGGAAGTTGTAGGTACGGATGCGTTCGGAGCGGTCGCCGCTGCCGACCTGCAGCTTGCGCGACTGGGCCTGCGCGCTTTGCTGCTTCTCGCGTTCCGCGGCCAGCAGGCGCGCCTTCAGCAGTGACATCGCGCGCGAGCGATTCTTGTGCTGCGAACGCTCGTCCTGGCATTCGACGACGACACCCGTCGGCAAGTGGGTGATGCGGATCGCGGAGTCGGTCTTGTTGACGTGCTGGCCACCGGCGCCGGAGGCCCGGAAGGTGTCGACGCGCAGGTCCGCCGGGTTGAGGTCGATGCTGTCGATCTCTTCCTCTTCAGGGAGGATCGCGACCGTGCAGGCGGAGGTGTGGATGCGGCCCTGCGCTTCTGTGGCGGGCACGCGCTGCACGCGGTGCGTGCCGGATTCGAACTTGAATGCGGAAAAGGCACCACGGCCGACGACGCGGGAGATGATCTCCTTATAGCCGCCGTGTTCGCCGAGTGATTCGTTGAGGATCTCCACCTGCCAGCCACGGCTTTCCGCATAGCGCGTGTACATGCGGTAGAGATCGCCCGCGAAGATCGCGGCCTCGTCGCCACCCGTGCCGGCGCGGACTTCGAGGTAGATGTTGCGTTCGTCGCGCGTGTCCTTCGGGATCAGCAGCAGGCCGAGTTCCTGCTCCGCGTCGAGGATCACGCCCTGCAGGCGGCGGGCTTCTTCCTCGCCCATCCCGCGCATGTCCGGGTCCGTGTCGTTCGCCAAGTCCTGCGAGGTGGCCAGTTCGGCCTGCAGTTCGCCGTAAGCCTTGAAGCGCTGTGCGAGTGGCTCGAGCCGCGAATATTCCATGGAGAGTTCACGGAACTCGGGCGAGCTGCCTGACGTGGCGGGATCGGCGAGCAGGCGTCCCACTTCTTCGAAGCGGTCAGCCATCTTCTCGAGTTTGAGGCGGATGGAGTCTTTCAAACTGGGCAGTCGGCGAGGGGATCGGCTAAGGTCGCGATCATGCCTCAATCCACGCGTTTCCGGGCGGCAACCGCCGTCCTGCTGGTCGCCGCGACGGCGCTTGCCACTGACCTGACGGCGGTAGAAGGCAGGCCTGCCGGTCAGGACCCGGCCGTCGTCGTCGCCGAGATGGCCCTGCAGAAGGGCGAATGCCGCGAGGCCGCCGAGGCCCTCACGAAGGCGTCTGCCACTTCTCCCGATGTTGCCTTGGCCACGCGTGCGACGCAGGTGGCCATGGGCTGTGAACAGCTGGACACGGCGCAGCGCGCTGCGGCCCGTTGGCAGCAACTGGCACCAGGCCGCGGCGAGCCGGCGCTGGCCCGCGCGCTGGTGGCGATGAAGCGTTTCCAGGTGGATGAAGCGCGCAAGGCGCTCAGCGCCTGGCGCGATTCCGGCGCGGCAGGCAACCAGGACCCGGGTCGCTTCGCCCAGATCCTCGAAGGCGAAACAGAAAGCACCATCGCCTACCGCGTGTTCGGCGATGTCCTGCTCGGCGAGGATCCGACGGCCGATGTCGTGCTGGCGCAGGCCACGCTCGCGCTGCATGCCTACGATTACAAGGCCGCGGTGAAGCATGCGGACCGCACACTCGAACTGCGTGTCGGGTTCGTGCCGGCGCGGCTGCTCAAGGTTCGCGCGCAGGCGCTGCTCGGCGACGTGGAGCCGGCGCTGGCATTGGCGAAGGAGCTCGAGGGCAAGCTGGCCGACGACGATGCCTTCCTGGCTGCGGATGTGCTCGCCGCCGCACAGCGGCAGGAAGCCGCGCGCGAGGTCCTGCAGCGGCTGCAGAGCCTGCCCGGCCTGGCGCCCGGCGTGGCGCGACGGCTCGGTGCCCTGGCGCTGGAGCAGGGTGACCTGCTCGAAGCCGAGAAACAGTTCATGTCGCTCATCGGCCAACGGGCTCAGGCGCCGGTGGCGCTGCTGTCGCTGGCGCGGATCTTTGAACGTCGCGGCGATGACGAGCGTGCGCTGCGCGGCTATGCGCTGCTCGGCGATTCGACCGCATCGCTTGCCGCCCGCACCGGTGCGGCGCGCGTGCTGCTGAAGCAGGGCAAGCGCGAACAGGCGCTGGCGGTCTTCGACAGCTACCTCAAGCAGCATCCGGAAAGCGCGATCGAGGTCGCTGGCGCGAGGGCGCAGCTTTACGCTGGTCGTGGCGAGTTGCCGACGGCCGTTGCCGTGCTGGAGGCCGCGCTGAAGGCCTATCCCAACCATCCGCAGCTGCAGTACCAGCGCGCGACGATGCTGGAACGCGCCGGGCGCATTGCCGATTCGGAGCGCGCCTTCGAAGTCTTGCTGAAGCAGCGCCCCGAGGATCCGGCGGTGGCCAACGCATTGGGTTTCACGCTGGCGGACCATAACCGCAACCTCGATCGTGCGGAAAAGCTCGTGCGCCAGGCGCTCAGCCTGTCGCCCGACAATCCGGCCATCCTCGATAGCCTGGGCTGGGTCCGCTTCAGGCGCGGTCACTTGGATGAAGCCATCGCTCTGGTCGAGCGGGCCTGGCGCGGTGCGCACGATGCGGAAATCGGCGCGCACTTCGGCGAAGTGCTGTGGAAGAAGGGTGAGGAAGGCCGCGCCCGCTACGTCTGGCAGCAGGCCCTGAATATCGATCCGGATGATGAACTGCTGCGCAGGACGATGAAGCGTCTGACGGGCGAGGAGCCGCAGAGCGGTGATCGCTGACCGGCTGCGTTCCGCGCTGCGGGGCGTGGTCCTGTTGTGTGCCGCGTGCCTCTGCGCCTGCGTGACGGTGCCGCGGCAGCCTGAGGTGCCACAGGATCCGCAGGCTCGCCGCGAGCACTTGCAGTCACTCTCCGGCTTTTCCTTGTCCGGTCGACTTGCGGTCGCAGTCGGCCAGGAAGGTTTCAGCGCGAACCTTGACTGGATCCAGCGCTCCGCGCACACCGAACTGGACCTGCGCGCGCCGCTGGGCTTCGGCTCCGCGCATGTCGTGCGAGAGGGCACGCAGCTCAATCTGGAAAGCAGCCGCGGCGAGCGCTTCAGCGGCCCTGAGGCGTCCGAGGCCTTGGCGGCACGCCTCGGTTTCGATCCGCCGCTGGACAGCCTGCGCTACTGGGCCCTGGGCGTCGCCGATCCGGCGCGGCCAGCAATCGAGACGGCCGGCGAGGGCGGGCTGCCCGCTGCCATCGAACAGGATGGCTGGCGCATCGATTACGCCGAATTCAAGGCATCGCTGCCCCGTCGCCTCACGCTGACGCGCGGACCCGTGCGACTGCGGCTCGTGGTGGACCGTTGGACGCTGGTCGCGCGATGAGCGGCGGCAGCTTCCCGGCCCCGGCCAAGCTGAACCTCTTCCTGCACGTGCTGGGGCGGCGGCCGGATGGTTATCACGACCTGCAGACCGTGTTCCAGCTGGTGGACCTCTGCGACACCGTGGACATCAGCGTGACCGATGACGGGCGGATCACCCGTGATCCTCCGCCGACGGACCCGGTGCTCGCGGCGCTGCCGGATCACAAGGACCTGACCGTGCGCGCCGCCCGGTTGCTGCAGGCGGACAGTGGCTGCCGGCGGGGTGCGCGGATCCACGTGACGAAGCGGATCCCCGATGGCGGCGGCTTGGGCGGCGGCAGTTCCGACGCGGCCACGGTGCTGCTGGCGCTGGACCGGCTCTGGAGCCTGGGCTTTGGGCGCGAGCGGCTGGCGGCTCTGGGGCTGCAGCTGGGTGCCGACGTGCCGGTCTTCGTGATGGGCCGCAATGCCTGGGCGGAGGGACGCGGGGAGCGTTTGACCCCCGTCGACCTGCCAGAACGCTGGTATGTGATCGTGCGGCCGCCGGTCGCCGTGGGGACAGCCGAGATCTTCAACGCGCCCGAATTGACCCGCGATACCCCGCCCATCACACTACGCGCCTTCCTCGACGGGGCTGGTCGCAACGATTGCGAACCGGTGGTCCGGCACCGCCACCCGGCGGTCGCCGCGGCCCTCGACTGGCTGGCAGGCCACGCGCCGGCCCGCCTGACCGGCACCGGCAGTTGCGGCTTCGCGGCCTTCGATTCGGAGTCCGCTGCGCGACAGACTGCGGCGACCGCGCCGGCAGGCCTGACGGTGTTTGTCGCACGGGGAATCGCGCAGTCGTCCCTCTGACGCGCGCGGCCGGTTTCACGGCTGCTGGGGTGTCGCCAAGTGGTAAGGCAGCGGGTTTTGATCCCGCCATTCGTAGGTTCGAATCCTGCCACCCCAGCCATCCATGGCGTTGCCAGCGCGCAACAGTTGCGGATTCAATGTAGCGATTCCGCTTGAAAACGCTGTCATGCGTATGGCTTTATGCCATCCGTGCCGATTTTGCACCGAGCCGTCTCGTTTCGGTGTGATGCCGTCGGCGCCATTCGAAGAATCAATCGCGTCCTTCAAGGGGAAACTACATGAACAAGACGGAATCCTTCCGTCCCGGCTCGGTCCGCGCCACCGTCGCGGTCATCCTGGGCTCTGCATTGCTGGCCGGCTACGTTGCGCCGTCTTTCGCGGCCGATGAGCTCGACGAAGTCCAGGTCACCGGTTCGCGCATCAAGCGCACCACCGACTTCGACACCGCGAACCCGACCACCGTCGTTGACGCGGACTACCTGAAGCAGCAGGGTTTCGTGAACGTCGGCGACGCCGTGAAGGCGCTGCCGTCGAACATCTCGAACTTCTCGCCCACGACGACCGGCAACTCGAACTTCTTCGCCGGTTCGACGATCGCGAACCTGCGCGGCCTGAACCCCTTCTTCGGCAGCCGCACGCTGAACCTCGTGAACGGCCGTCGCCATGTCCCCACCAACCAGGGTGACGGCGTCGACCTGAACTTCATTCCGTCCATCCTGATCGACCGCATGGACGTCGTGACGGGCGGCGCCTCGGCCGCCTACGGCTCCGGCGCGATCTCCGGCGTGAACAACATTTTCCTGAACCGCAAGCTCGATGGCGTGAAGGTCGAGGCCGACTTCGGCCAGTCCTTCCACTCCGACTCGCGCGATCGCCACTATGCGCTGGCCTTCGGCAGCGGCTTCGCCGATGACCGCGGCCACTTCACCTTCGCGGCCGAGCACCAGTCGATGGAGGCGGTGGGCTGCGTGGATGTGCGATCCTGGTGTGCCAACAACGTCACGCAGGTCTCGAATGCCGCCGGTGGCGCGTATGACGCGGCCAAGGGCGGCTGGGCCTTTGGTGGCAACCTCGTTTCGCTCTCCGATCCGCATCCGGGCCAGATCACGGTCGCCAACGCGCGTGCACCGTACAGCTACGCGGGCGTGATTTCCGGTCCGTTCTCCGGCGCCCTGGCGCAGGTGAACAGCGCTGGCACCGGCCTGCTGCCGTTCGCAGCCCCGGTGGGCAGCCCGTTCTTCGGTAGCACGGGTCAGGGCGGCGAAGGCCGTCCGGTCTACACCTACACCAACCTTCGTGCGCCGGTGGATCGCAACCTGCTGAGCGGTACGCTCAGCTTCAAGCTGACCGACAGCGTCAACCTCACGGCCGACGCCAGCTGGGGCCGCGTGCAGACCGATAACAAGTCGGGCGCACTGGATGACGGTGGCTTCTTCGGCAAGGGCATCCATGCGGACAACGCCTACCTGCTGCAGCAGCCGGCGCTCAACGCGCAGATGCAGCCTTACCTCACGCCCTTCTTCCTGGGCGGTCCGGACTTCCGCATCATTGGCTTCCCGCTCCAGCTGAACAAGGACTGGGCGCTGCAGACCAACCCGCACTCGGCCTTCGATACCGAAGTCCGTCGCTTCTCGGTCGGTCTGGATGGCAAGTTCGGCAGCAGCAGCTGGACCTGGGACGCTTACTACCAGTACGGACAGTCGAAGCGCACGCAGCTGGTTGCGGACAACCGCCACCTGAATGCCTATGACTTCGCGGTCGACGCGGTGTTTGACGATCGCGCGCAGTTTGCGTCGCTCGGCAACAACCGTCCGATCGAGTGCCGCATCACGCAGCAGATCCGCAACGGCGCGGTCCCGGCCAACGTCGACGCGAACATGCTGCTGATCGCTCAGGGCTGCGTGCCCTTGAACATGATGGGCACCGGCGCCCTCGACGCCAAGGCCAAGGCCTATGCCTTCGGTTACTTGCACGAGACGACGACGGTCGACCAGCAGGTCGTGGCGTTCAACACCACGGGTGATCTCTTCGACGGCTTCGGTGCCGGCTCCATCAAGGGTGCCGCGGGCGTTGAATACCGTGAAGAGAAGACCAGCAACATCGGTGACCAGGGTGGCGCGCCGGACTACGTCCGCACCGACTACCTGATCCAGTACGGCGAGTCCTTCGCGGGCAAGGTGAACGTCACCGAAGCCTATGGTGAAGTGAACCTGCCGATGCTGCGTGACGTCGCGCTGGCCAAGCGTCTCGAGTTCGACGTGGCCGCCCGGTGGTCGCGTTACGACAACGAAGGCACCCTCGGCCCGGGCAAGGGCATCAGCCGTGCGCACGACATGACGACCTGGAAGATCTCCGGTTTCTGGGATCCGGTTGACTGGATCCGCGTCCGCGGCAGCCAGTCGCGTGACAGCCGCGCGGCCAATGCGCGCGAACTGTATTACGGGCAGATCATCCAGGCGGGTGGTTGGTTCGGCTACTGCACGCCGGCTGGCGCTGCGCAGGGTTCGCCGCCGGATGCCTGCACCTGGAGCCTCGAGGGCAACGTGAACCTCAAGCCGGAGACCTCGGACACGACGACAGTTGGCTTCGTGCTGACGCCGCGTGACGTGATCCCGGGCTTCGAGCTCGCGGTGGACTACTTCCACATCAAGATCTCGAACGCCATCCAGCAGGCGAACGTGACCCGCGTGCAGCAGGGCTGCCAGATCTCCCACATCCAGGAGTTCTGCAACTTCATCACGCCGGACGCGACCGCGCTGGCGACGCCGGGCACGAATGGCAACTACAGCTACAACGCGGCCAACGGCACGGGCATCAAGCTGCTGCGCGCCACGTCGTTCAACGGCAGCTCGTACAACTACAGCGGCCTGGATGTGTCGGCCAACTACCACGTCGACATCGGCGCGGCGGGTGCGTTGAACTTCCGCCTGCTGGCCACGCGCATGTTCAAGCAGGAGTTCTCGCCGGTCCCCGGCCAGGCTCCGGTGAACATCACGGGCCAGACGGGTTCGGCGAACAGCTTCCTGAACGACAACAACCCGTCGGCGAAGTGGAACTCGACGCTGGCGACCACGTGGCTCAAGGGGCCGTTCTCCGCAACCCTCAACGCCCATTACATCGGCGAGGGCAAGAAGGACTACCTCGGCGTGGATCCGAACGACGGACAGTGGTACGTCAAGGCGCCGTCGAACTACGTGCGCTACGACGACAACCACATGCCGAGCTACATGGTGTTCGGTCTGAACGGCAACTACCGCTTCGAGAACGTCATGGGCGCGAAGACGGTGGACATCTGGGCGAACGTGTCGAACCTGTTCGACAAGGATCCGCCGTTCGCCGGTGGTGGCTTCGGGGCCGGCCCGACGCAGCCGATCTTCTACGACACCCTGGGTCGTTCGTGGAAGGTGGGCGTCCGCGCGAGCTTCTAAAGGCGCACGGAGGGGTGTCCCGGCAGGTTTGCCGGGCACTGCCCATCGATTGCAAGGCCACTCCAGCGATGGGGTGGCCTTTTTCGTTCCCGAAGCAGGCATTACGAGGCGTTGCGTTTCTGCAACATGTTGAGTTTTCAACCTTTGCAAAAGCTTGCCATCCCGAAACTGCTGTGGCCTTATCGCACCTAAGGGGGGGAACGGTCTCGCGCCGGCAACTGGCGTTGCGTGCCGTTTCGTCCACCGACGACAAAAAACTCAATCTAGAGTGGTGGGAAACACAGAATGAAATCATTCGAAACCAATCATCGGGCCCGTGGCGTGCGCGCCGCAGTGGCCGCGATCCTCGGTTCGGCCGTGCTCGGTGGCTACGCCATGCAGGCGATGGCTGCTGAAGAAGGCCTCGAGGAAGTCCAGGTCACCGGTTCGCGCATCGTCCGCAAGGACTTCGTGGCCAACAGCCCGTTGGTGACGGTCGACAGCGTTGCGCTCGAGCAGAAGTCGGGCCTGAACATCGAGTCGTACCTGAACCAGCTGCCTGAGTTCAACCCGGCGGCCTCGCCGACGGTGAAGGGCGGCTCCGGTGGCAACACCGACGTGCAGATTTCGGCGGTCAACTCGGTCGGTATCGCGTCGGTCTCGCTGCGCGGCTTCGGCCCGAACCGCAACCTCGTGCTGATGGACGGCCACCGTGCGGTGCCGACCAACGCGCTGATGGTCGTGGACATCAACAGCGTGCCGTCGTCGATGATCAAGCGCGTCGAGATCATCTCGGGCGGTGCTTCGGCGACCTACGGCGCCGACGCCATCGGCGGCGTTTCGAACTTCATCCTGCGCAAAGATTTCCAGGGCATGGAAGTCGACGGACAGTACGGCACCACGGCGGCCGGTGACGGCCAGGAAATCCGTGCTTCCGCGATCGTCGGCACCAAGATCGGCGACAACCGCGGCAACATCGTCGTGGCGTCGGAGTACTACCGCCGCGATGCTGCGTACGAAAAGAACCGCGACTTCTACACGAAGGGCTGGGGTGACCCGACCGTCGGCGGCAACTTCCTCGGCTTCGTGATGGGCGTGAACGGCTGGAACCCGTTCACCCTGGGCTACAAC
>CANGMU010000071.1 GCA_947454665.1 Pseudomonadota bacterium
CGTTCTGGGCGTGGTCGAACACCGGGGCAACGCACTGGTGCCACAGGACCCGAAGGCAGACAGCGGTTATGTGAACCAGGCCTATGCGGTGCGGGTCATCGAAGCGGCCGGCTTCCGGCTGGTCGGCGTGTCCGAGGTCAACGCGAATCCGCGAGACACCAAGGACTATCCGCGCGGCGTGTGGACCTTGCCGCCGACCTACGCGGCAGGCGACACCGACCGCGCGAAGTACACGGCCATCGGCGAGAGCGATCGCTTCACGCTGAAATTCATCAAGCCGCGCAAGTAGCGCGTTCGCCCGAAGTCAGAACAGGTCGCGCAGCTTCGCGGCCACATCCACGCGCGGCAGGGACGTGGTCGCGGCCGGCGTGGTTTCCACCGCTGCCCTGTGCCAGGCCTTCTGTTCCAGTTGCCGCATCACGTCGCCCGTCAGGAAGCGGCTGCGCCCGCCATACACATGCCGGTCGCCGCGGGGTGCCTGCTGCGTGATCGGGAAGCGCAGGGGCTGCACGAGCTGCAGATCATCACGCGCTCGCGTCATCGCGACATAGAGCAGGCGACGTTCTTCGTCGATCAGCGCCTGCTTGCCCGTCGCGAATTCAGACGGAAAACTGCCGTCGACGACGTTCAACAGATACACCGAATCCCACTCCATGCCTTTGGCGGAATGGATGGTCGACAACACCAGATAATCCTCGTCGCGCAGCGGTGAACCGGCCAGGTCGCTGGTTGCCTGCGGCGGATCCAGCGCCAGCTCCGAGATGAAGCGTTCGCGCGACGTGTAGTGCGCGGAGAGCTGCTCGAGTTGCTCAAGGTCCGCCGCGCGCACGAAAGCCTGTTCATACAGGCGCTCGAGCAGCGGTCGATACCACTCGCGCACACGCTGCAACTGCCCTTCCCAGGGCGCATCCGGCGCCGCGATCTCCGTCAGCAGCTCCAGTAGCGCAATGAAATCGCCGGTGGCAGCGGCGGGTGGTTTGAAGCTGCCCAGCGCCTGCCACGAACCACCGGCCGCGGACTGCAGGTCGCTGCAACGCCGCGCATTGGCGGGCCCCATGCCCGGCAAGAGCTGCAGCACGCGGAAAGCCGCCAGGCCATTGCGCGGGTTGTCTGCCCAGCGCAGCACGGCGAGCAGATCCTTCACGTGCGCGGCCTCGAGAAACTTCAGTCCGCCGTACTTCACGAAAGGGATGCCGTGGCGCGTGAGTTCGACTTCGAGCAGGTCGCTGTGGCTCGCGGACCGGAATAGCACAGCCTGCCGTTTCAGCGTCACGCCCGTCTCACGTCGCGCCAGCACTTCGCGGCACACGTACTCGGCCTGGGAGACGAGGTCATCGACCGCCACGAGCCGCGGCTTTGCGCCGCCTTCGCGCACGCTCTCGAGCTGCTTGCGATGCTGACGCGGCGCCTCGGCCATGAGTGCGTTCGCGAGGTCCAGCACGGGCTGCACGGAACGGTAATTCCGGGCCAGCGTCACAACCTGGGCCGGCGGCGTGTAGCGATCCGGGAACGCCAGGATATTCTCGACGGTGGCAGCGCGGAAGGAATAGATCGACTGCGCATCATCACCCACGACGGTGACGCCCTGTCCCGCGGGCTTGAGGCCCTGCAGAATCCCGCCCTGCAGTGCGTTCGTGTCCTGGTATTCATCCACAAGCACATGGTCGAACTGGTCGCCGACATGGCGCGCGAGCGCGGGCTCGTCCATGAGCAGGTGCCAGTACAGCAGCAGGTCGTCGTAATCGAGGATGCCCTCGCGCTGCTTGCGGGCCACATAGGCGCGGAACAGTCCGGCCAAGGCATCTTCCCATTCCGCGCACCACGGGAACTGGGACTGCAGCGATTCAGCCAGCGGCCTGCCGCTGTTAACCCGATGCGAATAGATGGCAAGACAGGTGTCCTTGCGCGGGAAGCGACGCTCGCGCGAGGCCAGCCCCTGTTCCTCGCGCAGGGCATCGAGCAGGTCCGCGGCATCGCCGCGGTCGATCACCGTGAACGACGGATCGATCCCGAGTTGCGGCGCGTAATGCCGCAACAGCCGATTGGCGACCGAATGGAAGGTGCCGGCCCAGGCGAGGCGCTGCGCGAGCGTCGAGGATGCGCTGCCGCGCGCGTTCTCGATCGCGCGGCGCACGATGTCGTTTGCCCGACGCCGCATCTCCTGGGCCGCACGGCGACTGAAGGTCAGCAGCAGGATGCGCGCCGGATCCACGCCCTGCAGCACGAGGTGCGCAACACGATGCGCCAGCGTGGTGGTCTTGCCGGTCCCGGCACCGGCGATGATCAGCAAGGGGCCACAACTGAAGCCCGGGCCGCCGGGCAACGCCTGCCCTGCGGTCACGGCGCGGTGCTGTGCCTCGTTCAGGGAATCGAGGTGTGCGGAGGGCATGGCGTACATGGTACCGCGAGCCATTGCCATGGGACGCCCGGAGGCTCACGATCTCCTTCGATGAACGAGATCGAACAGAAATTCAAAGGGCGCGTGATCACGGTTAACGTGGAGCACGTGATGCTGCCCAACCAGCGACGCGCCCAGCTTGAGATCGTGCACCACCCGGGTGGAGCCGCAATCGTTGCGATCGACGACGAAGGACGGATCTGCCTGTTGCGCCAGTTCCGCCATGCCGGGGGCGGCTATTTATGGGAGCTGCCGGCCGGCAAACTCGAACCGGCGGAACCGCCCTTCGAGACCGCCCGGCGCGAACTCACAGAGGAAGCCGGCGTCGAAGCCCGGGAATGGCGCAGCCTGGGGCATCTGCTGTCCTCGCCAGGCGTTTTCACCGAAGTCATCCACTTGTTTCTGGCACAGAACCTGGTCCCTGCGACGCAGGCCCACGAGGAGCACGAGGTCATCGAAGTGCACTGGGTGCCGCTGGCAGAGGCCTGGTACCGCGCCGTGATGGGGGAGATTCCCGATGCCAAGACCGCACTGGGCATCCTGCGCGCCCGGGCGCTGCTGGAAACCGGTCAGCTTCCGCCGGTACTGCACGGCACAACCAAAGTGGGGTAGGGTATTCCCTGACTGCCCCCCGGGCTAAAGTGCGATGAAATGGAGGCAGCATGAGCCCCAACGACAACACTTTCAGCTTCGCCCCGATCAGCGAGGAATACGCTGATGTGACTCAGCGCAACCTTCCGAAGTTGTCGTTGGCGCCTGACACGGAAACCGACCCCGTAATTCGCGGCGTGAACCCGTACGACCGGGATGTCTCGCAAAAGCGCGCTGAAAAAGCGCCACGCACCGACCTGCGCAAATTGTCCGAGTGGATCAAGCTCCAGAAGCAGGTCGAGACCCAGAAGGCTGCAGCTGCGGAAGACACCGGGGCAGATCCCAAGCTGTCGCCGGACGCTGCGAAGCCCTGATTGCTGACCGGAATCAGCCGGCCATCTGAGGCCGGCGATGGCGTATTCGAGCCAGCGTGCCAGGCAGCTTCACGATGGCGAGGCCCAGGGCCACAACCACGGCATGTACCCACCACAGCCCCAGCCAGGCCGGCACGTCGCCCTTCTCGATCAGCGTCCGGCCCGAGATCAACAGGTTCGCGTAGACGGCATACAACATCACGACCCAGATGATCCGCGCGTGCCGACCTTGTCGAGGCCGCAAACGGGCAATCGGCACCGCCAGCGCTCCGAGCACGAAGATGATCGCCACGGACGCGATGCGCCAATGGAACTCTGCCCGGTAACGCCCGTCATCGGATGCCAGAAGGGCCGACAAGGTCTGTCCATCCGCGCGCGGCGCCGACTTGACGCTTCCCGGCTGATGGATCGGGACCGTCTGTTCGCGGAACCGCATCGTGCGCCACGCCCCGCTACCAGGCTGCCCGACATAGTGCCGGCCGTCATGCAACACGACAGCCGCAAGGCTGCCATCCGGCGCGAGCGTGTAGCGGGCTGAGGCGGCCAGGACCACTTCGACACGGCCCTCATCGGACTCTCCACGCGCCACGCGGCGCTCGAAGAACACATCGCGCAGCACGCCCTCTTCGCCCTGCTCGCGGAAATACAACACCGCTCCGCCACCGAGTGAGCGGAACTGGCCGGGCGCCAGTCCCCGTACAAGTGCGGTGCGCAGCGCCTCGCCGCGGATCTGGAGTCGACGCTGCGCGCTGAGCGGACCGGCCTCGAAGGCGATCCATGCCGCCAGCAGGGCCACGGACAGCGTGACGCTGCCGACCGCGGCATAAACCGTGGACGGCCCCATGCCGCAGGCCTGCGCGGCAGTCAGTTCGCTGTCGTGATAAAGCCGACCCAGCGCAACGGTGATCCCAAGCAGCAGCGAGATCGGCAGGATCACGCCCGCGTTTTCCGTCACGGAGATACGCAGCATCTCGAGCACGACATCACCGGGCAGCGTGCCCTCTGCGACCCGTTCCAGGACGAAGGCAAGCTGGTTGGTGACCAGAAGGGCCAGCAACACGAGTGCGACGCCCAGCGAGGCGACGCCCACTTCGCGCAGGACGTGACGGAACAGGATGCCGCCGATGCGGCGTCTCACGGCGCCTGCCTGCGCAAGTGCAAGGGGGATGCGTCGGCGAGCCGCTGGCCCGAACCCTGGAAGCGCCGTTCCTCCAGCATGAGTCCATCCACGCGCAGCTGGTAATGCTGCTCGACGTGCACCAGCACGCCATCGACCGACAGCCTGCAGCGGGCCGGATCCGTGGCGCCGTCGAAGCCAGCGGCCACCTTGCGCCAGGCTATCTCGCAACCGACCACTGCCTTCACGTCCTGCGGCAGGATGCTGCGGAAGAGCTCGGGACTGCGGGCACCGTCACGCCAGCGCAGGGGTTCGTTGAACGCGATAGGCGAAGTGACCAGCAGCGTGCTGCCCGGCAGGGCCTCGAGCAGCCACAATTGCTGTGACAGGACGCGTCGGGCATCACCGGGCACGCTCTCCTGTACATAGAACACGGTATCGCCGATGAACCCGGCGCGAACGGGCAGGACCACACGCTGTACCGCGACTCGCGAGGCATCGCCGGCATCGGCGTCTGTCTGGCCCTGCGCATCGGTCGCGAAGCGCCCTGACAGCAAGGCCTGCAGCTCAGCCAGATCCTGCGCAGCACGCCGGGACGGCTGTGCCCCGAAAGCGGCAGGCGCGATGAGCACGCACAGCGCTGTCAGGCAGGCCAAAGGAAACGACGGGTGACGATCAACCATAGAGGATGCGCCAGTGTGACCGATAGGCGAGCCCCAGTGTAAGCAGCCGCCCGATGAGCGCGGGGTAATCCATGCCCGCCGCGGCCGCCGAACGCGCAAAATCCTCGTGTGCGGCGAGATGCGGATTGGCGTTCGCCTCGAGCACGAAGACGCCGCCATCCGAGCGGACGCGGAAGTCCATGCGCGCGAAGCCTGAAAGCCCCAGAGCGCGATAGACCTCGCGCGCGATGCGCGCCATCGCCTTGTCCGCGCCGGGCGGCAGTCCCGTCGCAGGTCGGCTGCCGATGCCGTGGCGCTGGCGGTAATCGAAGTCCCACTTCACCTTGCGCGTGGCGATCGTCGCAAGCTGCGTCGGCATGGAACCGAAATCAAGTTCCCAAGCCGGCAGCGTCGTAAGTCTGTCGTTGCCGAGCACGCCGACATAGCACTCGCGGCCCTCGATGAATTCCTCGACCAGCACGGCGCTGCGGTTGCGCTCGTACACGAAGGCCACACGCTCTCGCAGGGCAGCCAGGTCATGGACGATCGAAGCCTGCGCGATGCCGAGCGACGCATCGTCGGTGGTCGACTTCACGAACAGCGGGAACTGCAGCCCCTGTGGCAACCGCTTGACCTGTGCGTCGTCGAACACGGCGAACGCCGGCGTCGGAATGCCGTGGAAGGCGAACACCTGCTTGCTCAAGCCCTTGTCGCGTGAGAGCAGCAGGCCGCGTGGATTGCAGCCTGTATACGGCTGTCGCAGCATCTCGAGCAGGCCGACGACATGCTGGTCGTGGGACGTGATGCCGTCGAACTCTTCCAGCAGGTTGAAAACGATGTCGGGTTCCCAGCGCTGCACCTCGGCCTGCAAGGCATCGAGGCTGTCCAACACGCCGATGACCCGCACCTCATGGCCGGCGGCACGCAGTGTCGTGATGACGTCGTATTCCGCACGCCATTCGACGACTGCCTTGGGCGCATGGCCTTCCAGCGAATCGGGCGGCATCAGGCCGGGATGCAGCAGCACGAGCACCCTGCGGGGCTGCCTGCGTGCCATGCGCCCGCTCATGGCTGCGCGGTCCCCGTCAGTTGAGCAAGCGCACGTGACAGCCTGTCCTGGGCAACAACCGCCGCACGCCAATTGGCCGGCAAACCCTGCAATCCACACAAGGCGCCGGCGAGTTGGCCATAGGCCGCGCAGGCCACGTCGGCATCGGTGCTCCGTGCCAGCAAAGGCTGCAGGCCGGCCGCAAAATCATCCTGCGCAGCAAAAGCACGCACGACGTCATCCATCACGGCCAGGACCGTATCCGGCTGCAGGGCACGCCGCGGAGCGCCGGCTGCCCAATCCGCCGCGAGCGACTGCAGTTCCTGCTTCAAAGGCAGGCCCGGGACCTGGCCCGCCGCCGCGATCGCGACGCGCTTGCCCTCTCCCGCCAGCACCCGCTGCAACAGGCCAGTGAACAGACGGCAGGCATCGACAACGAGCGGCGCCTGGTGCGTGACGCGCGCGGTCTCGGCACCGGCCGCCATGGCAGCAGCCCGATCCCGATGGAAGTACAGAGCCGGCGCGACGCAGCGCGCGAGCGGCACTGCCTCCAGCAGCGTCGGGTCGTGCGAACCCATGACAAGACCTCGGCGCCACCCTGCCATCGCGATCACGCGCCGCACGGACGGACGGAGGCCGACTGCCTCGCCCGAGGCGGAATAGTCGCCGCGCTGCATCCAGCAACGGTAGCGTTCGAGCTGGTCCCGCGCATCGACGCCCTGGCAGGCAGCGAGGCTGTCAGCCACACACAGCGTCATCGCGGTGTCGTCGGTCCAACTGCCCGCACTGGATGAAGCAGCCCGCGCGTCGCCCAGGGCCAGCCCGAACACCGCGCCAGCGGCACGATCCGCAAAGGTCGCCGCCGCAGCGCCCCGCGCGCGCCAGTGCAAGAGGTAGCGCTCTTGTTCCGGCGTCTCCGGCACTCGGGGCCAGTGCAACGCGCGAGAATCCTGCTGCCACAGGGTATTCAGTGTTTCCAGCGCGGACTCCGGTCGTTCACCCGACTCGATCAGATGGCTGCCGATCAGGAGCCCGGTGCGACCGATGCCGGCCCGACAGTGCACGTAGACGCGCCGACCTTGTGCCAAGGCCTCGTCCAGCGCCACAAGGGCCTGTCGCAGGTTTGCAGGATCAGGCACAGCGTGGTCGACCAGCGGCAGGCGCGCGCAGGTCACCGACGCCGGCAGCAGGGACTGGTAGTCGGCACACTCGCCGGGCTGCGTGAGATCGATGAAACAGTCCATGCCGGCATCGAGCAGGCGGCGCAGCCGCTTGGGCAACGCCAACTCGCCCTCCGCAGCGGGATGTTCACCGGCCAGCAGTCGTCCGGGTTCGACCCAATAAGAATGCGGATGGGGCCGCTTCAAGGCTCACCCCGCAACCCGGCGAAGTCGAACAGCCTGGCGTCCGCGAGGGCCGCCGGCTCGACGTTGCGGAGCGCGGAGAAAATGGATTCGGTGCGGCCGGGATGGCTGCGCTCCCAGTCCGCCAGCATCTGCTTGATGGCATTGCGCTGGAGGTTTTCCTGCGAGCCGCAGAGGTTGCAGGGAATGATCGGAAAGGCGCGCGCGCGTGCATAGCGGGCGATCTCGCGTTCGGCGACATAGGCCAGAGGACGGATCACGATATGGCGCCCGTCTTCGGACTTGAGCTTCGGGGCCATGGCCTTGAGCTTGCCGCCGAAGAAAAGGTTCAGGAACAGCGTCTCGACGATGTCATCGCGGTGGTGGCCCAAGGCGATGCGCGTGATACCGTTTTCCGCAGCCCATTTGTACAACGCCCCGCGCCGCATCCGCGAACAGAGGCTGCACATCGTGCGACCCTCGGGAATCAGCCGGGTCACGACGCTGTAGGTGTCCTGCTCGATGACATGGAAGTCGACACCCAGCGAGCGCAGGTAATCCGGCAGGACCTGGGGCGGGAAGCCGGGCTGCTTCTGGTCGAGGTTCACCGCGATGAGCGAGAACTTCACCGGGGCGCTCCGCTGCAGCGACAGCAGCATGTCCAGCAGCGTGTAGGAATCCTTTCCGCCGGAGAGGCAGACCATGACCCTGTCGCCCTCTTCGATCATGCGGTAATCCGCGATCGCCTTGCCGACCTGGCCGCGCAGATGCGCCGCGAGGCGCCGCTGCGTGGACGACAGGCCCGGGACGGGCGGACGATTCGAGGTCAGGGGCGTGGCCGGCGCGGGATGCATCGCCGGCATTCTAGCAGCGCGCCCCTTCGATCAAACCGACTCCCCATCGGCGTCCGCCGCAGACGGCCGATAGCCAAGCTTCTGGAGCAGGCGACTGACGTGCTGCGGCGACTTGGTGTTGCGGGCGATCGTGACGTACAGCGCCGGCACCACGAAGAGCGTCAGCGCCACCGCGCAGGTGGACCCGAAGAACACCGTCGCGCCGATCGACTGACGGCTCTCGGCACCCGCACCGCTGGCCACCATCAGTGGCAGAGCACCGGCTGCCGTGGCGAGCGTCGTCATCAACACCGGCCGCAAGCGGACCGTGGCCGATTCGATGACCGACTCGACGAACTCGGTGCCACGGTCTCGCAGCTGGTTCGCGAACTCGACGATCAGGATGCCGTTCTTGCTCGCGATACCGATCAGCATCACCGAACCGATCTGGCTGTAGATATTGATCGTGGAGTTGAACAGCCACAGGCCGACGAGCGCGCCGGTCAAGGCCATCGGCACGGCGGCGAGGATCACGAGCGGATGCACGAAGCTCTCGAACTGCGCGGCCAGCACGAGGTAGACGATGAGCAGCGCGAAGGCGAAGGTGAGGTACAGGCCACCGGCCGAGCGCTTGAGTTCCCGCGACTCGCCGTTGTAATCGATCTGCACGTTGCCATCGTTGGAAGCCTCGCGCACGACGCCTTCGAGGTAACCCAGCGCATCGCCCAGGGAATAGCCCGGGGCCAGGTTCGCGCTGATGGTCACGGAACGAAGGCGATTGAAGCGGCGCAATTCCGTCGGACCCGCCGTTTCCTCGATCTTCACCAGGCTCGCCAGCGGCACCAGCTGGCGCGTCTTGTCCGAACGGACGTAGATGTTGTCGAGGTCGTTGACCGACGCACGCTGGTCATCCCGGGCCTGCAGCACGACGTTGTAGGAATCGCCACCCATCAGGAAGGTCGTCACCACCCGCGAACCGAGCATGGTCTCCAGTGCGCGGCCGACACTGGTCAGCGACACACCCATGTCCGCAGCCTTGTTGCGGTCGATACCGACCTTCAGCTGCGGCGCGCGCTCCTGGAAGTCCGACTCGAGGTTGAACAGGTTCGGGTTCTCGGTGTTCGCGCGTGAAATGACCTTCTCGGCCAGGTCCGCGATCGCGCGGTATTCGGAACCCTGCAGCACGAGCTGCACCGGCTTGCCGCCGCCACCCAGTCCACCCGGCGACTGCGGCAGGATGCGGGCGCCGGCGATGTTCTGTGTGCGCTGGCGCAGGCGCTGCGCGATCTGCGCAGCCGTTTCCTTGCGGTTTTCCCACATCGTCAGCGGCACAAGGATCATGCCGCTGCTGACTTCCGACTGGCGGTTGAAGTTGCCGGTGCGGACGATGATGCGCTGTGCATTGCCGCGCTCGACTTCGTCGTGGGCGATCGCCGCCACCTGGTCCAGGTAGCGCTGCGTGTAGGGCAGGCTCGAACCTTCCGGCGCGATGACCATCACGTTCACGCGGGCGCGATCCTCCGCCGGCGTGTATTCCTGCGGCAGCTTGAG
>CANGMU010000072.1 GCA_947454665.1 Pseudomonadota bacterium
GCACCGGCTCCCAGATCGCGCAGCAACTGCGCCAGGTCCGTGGACTCCAGCTGCTTCGGCAGCACGCCCGCGGCACCGAGCGCCAGTGCCTGGCCCGCATACAGCTCACCTTCCTGCGAGGTGTACATGAACACGGGGATGGATGCGGTGCGCGGATTGCGCTTGATGGCCTGCAAACCCTGAAAGCCGTCCATGCCCGGCATCAGGTGGTCGAGGAAGATCACGTCCGGATGTTGCAGCTCGAGATAATCGAGCGCTTCGTCGGCGGATTCCGCGACGTCGACTTCGACATCCAATCGTTCCAGCAGGCGCACCAGAAAGGCACGCGCGGACTTGGAGTCATCGACGACCAGGGCACGCTTCACGGACATGCAGCACCGTCACCATTCCGTTGGAACGACGGAGTCTAGCGCAGGGAACGGGATCAGGCAGGCAGGAAAGTCAGCGTCGCGATAGCCATGCCGGCGCCGATCAACGCACCGACCAGCACGTCTGTCGGGTAGTGCAGCCCAAGCACCACGCGCGACAACGCGATGGTGGCAGCCAACGGCAACAGCACCCAGCCCAGCATCGGAAAACCATTTACGGCGAGGATCGTGAAGCAGACCGCGTGCAACGTGTGGCCGGAGGGAAAGCTGAAACGATCCAGCGGTTCACCAGCCTGCTGGATGGCCGTATGCGTAATGAACGGACGCTCGCGGACGAACGTGCGCTTGAGATACCGATAAAGCAGAAGGCCCGCGAGGCCGCTGACGGCCATCTGCAACGCAACAAGCGCACCATGGCGGCCGCAGAACGGCAGCAGCGCGATCAGCGCATACCACGCGATGCCATCACCCAGTTTCTCGGCGACCTGGAAGATCTGGCGAGCACCAGCACGGTGGACGAGTGCGTTGAACTGCCGACAGAGGTTCAACTCCGCCCGGTCCATCCGGGCTACCAGATTGGCGGCGCGGGCTGGTCGCACTTGGGTATTCATGTTGGACCGAATGATCACCGCAGATCTATGCAGTTGTGTGACAGCGAATTCAGGCAGCCTGACGCCATGTAGACACAACCGGTTGCGAGCGGATTGCGGGCTCCGGCCACATCCACAACCGCAACTCGCCGTGCATGTCTTCGACAAGCGTCGTCGCGTGCTCGACCCAGTCGCCGTCATTGCAATACAGGACACCGTCGTACACCGTCATCGCAGGACGGTGGATATGTCCGCAGACGATGCCATCGAGTCCGCGCCTTGCCGCTTCGCTGGCCGCTGCGCGCTCGAAGCGCTCCACGTGGCGACGAACGTTGCCAACCCGGCTCTTGAGCCATGTGACGAGCGACCAGTGCCCGAGCCCGAACACGCGGCGGATCCGGTTCAGCCGATATCCCCAACGCAGAAACAGGTCATACAACTGCGTACCCAGCAGCGCCATCACGCGACCGCATTTCACGGCACCGTCGAATTCGTCTCCGTGCGCAACCAGCAGGCGACGGCCGTCGCGCAGCTCGTGAACGCACTCGCGTCGCACCTCAATGCCCGCCAACATCTGGCTGCAGAAGTCGCGACAGGACTCATCGTGGTTGCCTGGCACGTAGACGATGCGCGTGCCGGTGCGCGCCTTGGCGAGGATCGCACGCAGCACAGCGGCATGCGTCGGCGGCCAATAGAACCCACCCTTGAATGCCCACAGATCGATGATGTCGCCGACCAGGTAAATGCAGTCAGCCTGCACGGAATCGAGGAAATCGAGCAGGCGTTCTGCCTGGCATTCGCGTGTGCCGAGGTGGATGTCGGACAGGAACACCGTACGGACAGGCTGCAGCGGTCCAGAGGGCGGGTTCATGATGCCTCCGCACAGGCCACGGACGTGGCGCGACAATCCACAAGGTTCGAGACGAACTGCCGCGTGTTGGCCTTCCAGTCGGCTGCTTCCGCGCGCCGCCGGCAGTCCGCAGGTGACAGCTTGATCGCGCGGCGCGCAGCCGCAGCGATATCCCAGTCGAGCGCACCGGTCACGCCATCGTCGATCACGTCGATGGGACCGGGGACCGGAAAGGCTGCGACCGGGACGCCACAAGCCATCGACTCGAGATTCACAAGGCCAAAGGTGTCAGTCAGGCTGGGAAAGACCATCACGTCCGCCGCAGCCATGTGGCGCGCAAGGTCCTCGCCGAAGCGATAGCCGCGGAACACGGCATCGGGGTAACGCTGCTGCAGGCGTTCGCGATCCGGCCCGTCGCCGACGACGACCTTCGTGCCGCGCCAGGACATGCGCAGGAACGCATCGATATTTTTCTCGACGGCCAGGCGACCGACATAAATCGCGATGGGTCGCGCGAAAACGAGGAAATCCTTCTGCCGCGGCTGAAACAGCGTCGTATCGACGCCGCGCTGCCAGCGGACGATGTTGCCGAAGCCGCGCGCCTCGAGCTGCGCCTGCATGCTCGGCGTGCTCACCATGCATCGCGCAGCGGCACCGTGGAAGCGACGCATGGCCGCATAGGACCACTGGAGTGGAATCGGGGCGCGCCGGCGCAGGTACTCGGGAAACTGCGTGTGGTAGGACGTCGTGAATAGCATGTTCCGCGCAAGGCAGAGCCTGCGCATCGAGACGCCGATCGGCCCCTCGGTGGCGATGTGCACCGCGTCCGGATCGAAACGTTCGACGGTCTCCTGCACCCTGGAGCCGGGGAAGAGCGAGAGCCGGATCTCCGGATAGCTCGGGCAGGGCAAGGTGCGGAACAGCGCCGGAGTCACCATCTCGACATCGTGGCCCAACGCACCGAGCGCAGCGACAGTCTGCCGCAGCGTATTCACTACGCCGTTCGTCTGCGGCAGCCAGGCATCCGTGGCGATGAGGATCTTCACGCCAAAGCAGCCTAGTGATGGCGCATGACGATGGTGTGAACGAAAGGTGGCGTGAATGTTGCGCGTTGACCGCCGTCACGCCTTTGCAATGCATGCGCAGTATTTCTTGCGCTTCTTGAAGTCCATGAACGAGGTCCGGATCCATGTCGGCATTCAGCGAAACGCTTCGCATCCAGCGCTGGGATGATCATCGCTACTACCACCACAGCCGTATCAACCAGTCGCTGCATTTCCTGAGCGCGATGTCTTTCCTGGTTGCCTATGCGCTGTTGTTCATCGACCCGCCGGCTGCGGCCCTCGTGGCTTGGCTGGTGTCGATGACGAGCCGTCAAGCAGGGCATTTCTTCTTCGAGCCGCGCGGCTATGACCACGTTAACCAGGCCACGCACGAGCACAAAGAAGAGATCAAGGTCGGTTACAACCTGCGCCGGAAGATCGTGCTGATGGCCATCTGGGCCGCTGCGCCGCTGCTTTTGCTGGCCGAACCGACCCTGTTCGGCCTTTTCGCGCCGGCCAAGGGCCTCAACGACTTCGCCCACCAGGTCGGCTGGATGTGGCTGGCGGTCGGCGTGGGCGGCCTGGTGTTCCGCGTGCTGCAGCTGTTCGTCCTGCAGGGCCTCATGGCCGGGATCGCGTGGGGATCGAAGATCCTCACTGACCCCTTCCATGACATCAAGCTCTATCACCGCGCGCCGCTGGCCCTCCTGCGCGGCGAGCTGATCGATCCGATGCACGCCCGCCACCAGGACTGACGCATATCGGTGAGGACGCGGCGCTTGATGGACTTCACCGTCAAGCCCGCGTCCTGCCACCACCAGCCATCTGCCTGCATCGCCAACGCCGCGGCCATGAAGCGGTCGGCGACCGCATCGAAGTCGGCATCCGTGTAGTCCAGGCTGAAAATGAAGCGCCCCGTGCCAATCCAAGGCAGGTGCAATCCCTCAAGCCGCAGGTAGTACTGCAACACCCAGTTGTAGCGCGACGGCGCGGTGTAGCAGACCGTCCAGATCGAACCCATGTTCTTCACGCCCACCGGGAGGCTGGCAGCCGCCAACCGCGCATTGAGCGCATCGGCACGCGCGTTCCATCTTGCATCGGCGCCTTCATAGAGTTTGTCTGCCTCCTCGGTATCGAGGAACAGCAGGAACTCGTACATTGCGCCCAGCACATACGGGTGCCCCGCAAAGGTGCCACGGGCAAAGCAGATGTCCGCCGGGCGCGATTCGCGGTACCGCTGCATAAGCTTCGGCGGGCCAGCCACGACGCCGACCGGCAGGCCACCGCCCAGTGTCTTGCCATAGGTCACGAGGTCCGCACGCACTGCGAAATAGTCCTGCGCACCGCCCTTTGCGAGCCGGAAACCGACGAAGACCTCGTCGAAGATCAGCACGATGCCGCGCCGCGTGCAGACGTCACGCAGCTTCTGCAACCAGGCCGCATAGGCATTGCGGTCAAAATTTGCACTGCGGGGCCCTGCGATCAGCGTGTTGTCCGCCGGCGCACTCGCGTTCGGATGCAGGGCCTGCAGCGGGTTCACCAGCACGCAGGCAATGTCAGAGCGCGTCTCCAGCACCTTCAGGCTGTTCTCGTGCATATCGCGCAGCGTGTAGGTATCGCGCGCGATCTGCGGATTGCCCACGCCAGGCTGCACGTCTCCCCACCAGCCGTGGTAGGCGCCGCAGAAGCGCACGACGTGGCGACGGCCGGTGTGGTAACGAGCCAGCCGCACGGCCTGCATGACCGCTTCGGTGCCCGACATGTGGAACGAGAAGTCTTCCATGCCCGACAGCGCACGCAGGCGCCGCAGGATGTCGGCCATCAGCGGGGGGTAGACACCAAGCACCGGACCAAGGTCCTTCACGCGTGCCGCACCGCGTTCGATGCAACCTTTGTAGAAGTCATTCCCGAAAAGGTTCACGCCGTAGGAACCGGCGAGGTCGAAGCTCGCGTTGCCGTCGAGGTCGATGAGGCGGTTGCCCTCGGACCGCTGGAACACGCCACCCGTCTTCAGGCGCTGACGCACGCGCTCCCGGAACTGGAATGGCACCCGGTAGCGCGCCGTGAAGCGGATGTCCGGTATCGACGACTCAAGCTCGGCCATCGCTGCCACCGACTTCGGCCAGCGCTCTGCACAACGCGCGGCCAGCCGTTCAAAGGCCGCCTCGCGCAAGGCCGCCATCTCCGGCGGAGCGTCATCGGATCGAAAGAACTCCGTCGCACCATAGTCGTAATACGGCACCAGCTTCGAGAAGCGGCGCGACCAACGCGCATGCCCAGCGAGCGAGGGGTGTTTGGCGCTGGACAACAGCAGCCGCGCTTGCGCGCGGCGCAGCACCAGGTACAAGGCAGTGCCGCCAGCGATTCCGAGGGACAGTTCCGAAAGCATGTGTGGGTCCTCCAGCGCCCACCGTATGACAGCGAGGTTTCCAGCCGATGACACTGAAAGAAGACCTGAACTTCCTGCTGACCAATCGGATTCCGCGCCGCTGGTCGACGCTGTTCATGGGTCGCTTCAGCCGTATCGAACAGCCGCTGGTACGCCGCGCTTCGATGGCGCTGTGGCGGTTTTTTTGCGAAGTCGACCTCTCGGACGCAAAAAAATCGGAGTTCAGCAGCCTGCACGACGCCTTCATCCGTGAACTGCGCGAAGGTGCGCGGCCGGTCGACATGCGCACGGAAGTTTTGGCGAGCCCCTCCGACGCCATTGTCGGGGCCTGCGGCCGCGTCGAACGCGGCATCCTCTACCAGGCCAAGGGTTTCCCGTACCGGCTCGAGGATCTGCTGATCGATCCGGCCCTCGTGGCGCAGCATGAGGGCGGCCACTACATCACGCTGCGGCTCACGGCCGGCATGTACCACCGCTTCCATGCGCCGCAGGACCTCACCGTCCACCATGTGACCTATGTGTCGGGTGACACCTGGAACGTGAACCCAATCGCGCTGAAGCGCGTGGAACGGCTCTTCTGCCGCAACGAGCGCGCCGTGATCCGCGCGACGCTGCGCGAGAGCGGCGAGGCGCTGACCCTCGTGCCGGTGGCGGCGATCCTGGTGGCCAGCCTGCGCCTGAGCTTCGCGGATGCGCACCTGCACCTGCGTTACCGCGGGCCCAACGAGATTCCCTGCCACGCCAGCCTCGCCCGCGGCCAGGAGATGGGCTGGTTCGAGCATGGCTCGACGATCATCCTGTTCCTGCCGCCCTCGTTCTCGCTGGCGCCGGGCATCAAAACCGGCGTGCGGGTGCGGATGGGTCAGGCGCTGATGCAGAATGCGGAGGCATGACCACGCACACCCACGCCGGCCACCGCTGCCAGCAGTCCTTCCTCGGCAACCAGCACGAGCGCAACGAACGCCGCACCTGGCTGGTCGTGGCCCTTACCACCGCGATGATGGTCGGAGAGATCATCGGTGGCACCTACTACGGCTCGATGGCGCTCGTGGCCGACGGCTGGCACATGGCCACGCATGCCGCGGCGCTCACCATCGCGGCGCTGGCCTACCGCTACGCGCGCCGCCACGCGCATGATCCCGTGTTCGCCTTCGGTACCGGCAAGGTAGGTGAGCTGGCGGGCTTTGCCAGTGCCGTGACGCTGGGCGTGGTCGCGGTGCTGATCTGCTGGGAATCCGTGCAGCGCCTGATGAACCCTCTGGCCATCGGCTTCGAACAGGCCGGGCTCATCGCAGTGCTGGGACTCTTCGTCAACTTCGTCAGCGCGCTGCTGCTGAAGGACGACCACCACCATCACCATCACGGCCATGACCATGACCATGACCATGACCATGACCATGATGACGGACACGTCCACCACCATGAACATGAAGCCAGCGACAGCGCGCACCATCGCGACACGAACCTGCATGCCGCCTATGTGCACGTGCTGGCCGATGCGCTGACCTCCGTGCTTGCGATCGCGGGCCTGCTGGCCGGCCGATTCCTGGGCTGGACGTGGATGGACCCGCTGATCGGCGTGGTCGGCGCGATCGTCATCGCGCAGTGGTCGATCAGCCTGGTGCGCGAGGCCAGCCGCTCGCTGCTGGACGCGCACGACAACCACGACCGGCTGGCCCTGATCCGCGACCGGCTGGAGGCGGGCGAAGGTCCGACGCCTGACCGCGTGACGGACATGCACCTGTGGCGCGTGGGGCCCGGGCATCAGGCCCTGATCGTGTCGATCGACGCCGCGCAGCCGCAGACGCCGGGCGACTACAAGGCGCGGCTCGCGGACATCCCGCAGTTGAGCCACATCACGATCGAAGTGAATCCGCGGCCCTGATCAGGGCCACGGCGTTCAACGCCAGCGGTTGATCTCGTCGCGCAGCGTGCGCGCAGCGACGCCCGCCGCTTCGGCGAAATCATCACCCTTGCTGGCATACAGAATGCCGCGCGAGGAATTCACCAGCAGTCCCTTGCCGTCGGCCGTGCGGCCCGCCTTCACGGCGGCCTCGACATCGCCGCCCTGCGCGCCAATGCCCGGCACCAGGAACGGCAGGTCGCCGACAGCGGCGCGGATTTCGGCCAATTCCTGCGGATAGGTCGCGCCAACCACCAGCAGGCAGTTGCCGGACTTGTTCCACTGCTGCGCGACGCGCTCGGCCACGATGCGGTAGAGCCGCTTGCCGTCGACCAGCAAGTCCTGGAAATCGCGCGCGCCCGGGTTGGACGTGCGGCACAGCACGACGACACCGCGGTCCGCCCACTTGAGATAGGCCTCCACCGTGTCGCCGCCCATATAGGGGTTCACGGTGACGGCATCGGCGCCATAGCGCACGAAGGCTTCCTGCGCATATTTCTCGGCCGTGTTGCCGATGTCGCCGCGTTTGGAATCGAGGATCACCGGGATGCCCGGGTGCGCTTCGTGGATGTAGCGAATCGTGTCGAGGAGCTGGTCCTCGGCCGACAAAGCGGCGTAGTGCGCGAACTGCGGCTTGAAGCAGCACGCATAGGCCGCCGTCGCATCGACGATGCGACGGTTGAACTCGAAGATCGCGCGCGGGTTGCCCTGCAGCGCGGCCGGGAACTTCTCCGGCTCCGGATCCAGGCCGACGCAGACGAGCGATTCGTTGCGATCCGCCGCCGCGTAGACGCGGCCGATGAAGTTCAGGTCAGTCACGGGTGCCGGTCCCCCGGTTCAACAGGATCACGGCCCAGGTGAACAGCGCGATGACGCAGGCCACCATGATCGAGAACGCACCGACGACGCTGACATCCGTGGTGCCCAGGAAGCCGTAGCGGAAGGCATTCACCATGTGCAGGATCGGGTTGACCATGGAGATCTTCTGCGCCCAGGCGGGCAGCAGGTCGACCGAATAGAACACACCGCCGAAATAGGTCAGCGGCGTCAGCACGAAGGCCGGGATCCAGTTCACCTGGTCGAAGTTCTTCGCGAACACGGCATTGATGAAGCCACCGAGCGCAAAGATGGCCGAGGTGAGCACGACCGCCGCGATGATGATGCCAACGTGGTGCACGTGCAGGTGCGTGAAGACCAGCGCCACGGCCGTCACGACCATGCCCACCATCAGGCCCCGCATGAGCCCGCCGCAAACGTAGCCGGTGACGATGATCCAGTTCGGCAGCGGCGAGACCAGCAGCTCCTCGATGTGCTTGCCGAACTTCGCCCCGAAGAAGGACGAGACGACGTTGCCGTAGGAGTTGGTGATGACCGACATCATGATGAGGCCGGGCGCCAGGTAGGCGCGGTAGTCATAGCCGCCCATGTCGCCGACGCGGCGCCCGATCAGGCTGCCGAAGATGACAAAGTACAGCGTCGAGGTGACGGCCGAGGGGACCAGCGTCTGCCCCCAGATGCGCATGATGCGCCCGTACTCGCGGATGACGATGGTGCGGAAACCGACTGCGCGGATCGCGGACAGGGACAGTGCTTCGGTGCTCATGCCTGACGGTTCTCCACGAGACGCATGAACATCTCTTCCAGCCGGTTGACCTTGTTGCGCATCGACAGCACGTGCAGGCCCTGCGCGGACAGCGCGGCGAACACGTCGTTGAGGTTCTGTTCCTTCGAGATCTCGACCTCGAGCGTCGTCGGATCGACGCGCTCCAGCCGGTAGCCCGGCAGCGACGGCACGACGTCGATCCCATCGCGCAGCGTCAGCAGGAAGCTTTCGGTGTGCAGCTTGCGCAGCAGGTCGCCCATGCCGCCGCGTTCCATCACCTTGCCGCCGTTGATGATGGCGATGTTGCGGCAGAGGTTCTCGGCCTCTTCCAGGTAGTGCGTGGTCAGGATGATCGTCGTCCCCTGCTCGTTGATCTCGCGCAGGAAGTCCCACATGGAGCGACGGATCTCGATGTCGACGCCCGCCGTGGGCTCGTCGAGGATCAGCAGCTTCGGCTGGTGCATCAGCGCGCGGGCGATCATCAGGCGGCGCTTCATGCCACCGGACAGCGAGCGCGCCATCGACTTGCGCTTCTCCCACAACTGCAGCTGCTTGAGGTATTTCTCGGCCCGCTCGCGGGCCAGGCCGCGCTCGATGCCGTAGAAACCGGCCTGGTTCACCACGATCGTCTCGGGTGACTCGAACATGTTGAAGTTGATTTCCTGCGGCACCACGCCGATGCAGGCCTTCGCACGCTCGATCTCGGTGTCGATGTCGTGTCCGAAGACCTGCACGCTGCCGGCCGACTTCGTGACCAGCGAGGTCACGATGCCGATCAGCGTCGTCTTGCCGGCGCCGTTGGGGCCGAGCAGCGCGAAGAAATCGCCTTGTTCGACGTCGAGGTCGATCCCCTTGAGGGCCTGGACGCCGTTCTTGTAGGTCTTCGTGAGACCGCGTACGGATAGGGCTTGCATGATTGCCGCCCAGTCTAATGGATCCCGGGGCGGTTGACGTCTCCACGGGCCGGCACCGAATATCGCCGCGTGCGCAAATACCTTCCCGACACCTTCCTCCTCATCCTCATCGCCACCGTCATCACGGCCAGCCTGCTGCCTGTGCGCGGCGCGACGGCTGAAACGGTCAGCACGATCGCCACGGC
>CANGMU010000073.1 GCA_947454665.1 Pseudomonadota bacterium
GACGATGATGCAGGGATCACGGCGCATCCCGAGCTGTTTGGACTCCTCGACCGTGCGGATGTTCCGCGCCACGTTGGCCACCGCGGACCACTCATCCGGCATCAGCCGCTGCGATTCGCGGTGACGCAGGTAAAGGTCCGTCATGTCGATCGCCATCGGGCTGTTGAGGAACACCGGCACATCCGGTATCGCGTTGCGGGCCTTGAGCCGCGCGAGAAACAGCAGCAGCACCTGCGCACGCCCCACCGCGAAGGCCGGGATCACCACGCTGCCGCCACGCGCCACCGCGCGAGAGATGACCTCGCCAAGACGTTCCATCGCATCCTCGGGCGCGTGGACGCGATCGCCGTAGGTGGATTCAAGCACGAGGTGATCGAAGGCCGGCGGCGGCAGCGGCGCCAACTGGATCGGGTCGTCTGGTCGACCCACGTCGCCGGAGAACAGCACCGTGGACTGGCCGTTCTCGACCAGCACGGACGCAGCGCCGAGGATGTGTCCGGCCGGACGCAAGGTCACTGCCAGGCCGGGCACGATCTCGCGACGCTGGCCGAAACGCAGCGCCTCGAAGCGCTCCAGCGCGTGGCGAGCATCGGCTTCGGTATAGAGCGGCAAGGCCGGTCGGTGCTTCGAGCTGCCATGGCGGTTGTGGAAGTCGGCTTCTTCCTCCTGCAGGCGCGCGCTGTCGGGCAGCATGATGTCGCAGAGCTCGCGCGTGGCCGGCGTCGACAGGATGCGGCCCTGATAGCCCTGGCGCACCAGCCGCGGCAAGGCGCCGGAATGGTCCACGTGCGCGTGGGTCAGCACGACGGCATCCAATGACCTGAGGTCAAAGGGAGGCGGCTCCCAGTTCATCAGCCGCAGGTTCTTGAAGCCCTGGAACAGGCCGCAGTCGATCAGCACACGATGGCCGCGATGCTCCAGCAGGTACCGCGATCCGGTGACCGTGCCGGCTGCGCCGAGGAAGCTGAGTTTCATGCGTCCATCCTTCAGTTCAGCAAGGGTGCCAGGGCGGCCTCGACGGCCGCGGCACTGGTCGCCGTGGCCTGCAGCGTGCCGAAGGCGCGGCGCGGGACCTTCCCTTCGAAAGCCGCCAGGCCGGCCAGCAGTCGGGGATTCAGGGCATCGAGCCGGGGTCGGATGTCAGTGGCCAGATCACGCGTCGTGGTGAACTCGCCCTCACCGTTCGCCTGCCAGGCAAAGAATAGCTCTCGCTGGAGCACCTTGGAGGCCTCAATCTGCGCGGCGAAGAAGGCCACGGCCCGCGACGGATCGAGCCCGTACTGCGGCGCCTGCGACTTGATCGAATCCAGCAGGGCCTGTTCGCGCGGCAAGTCCTCGATGGCCTGCTTGCGGTTCCACTTGTAGCGCGCGACATCCGGCATGAGGGCCAGACGCTCGTCGACCAGCCGCGCCAACCGCACTGCCGGTGACGGTGCCAGCGGCCAGGGGTAGCGCAGCCAGGCGTCCAATGTCCGCGTGGCACGACCGGACGCCAGCTCACCCTTCAGCCATTGGTCGACCGCGGAGTCCAGCCCGGCATCCCGCCGCATCCAATAGGCCTTCTGCGACCGCTCGAAAGGCTGCTGCGGATGCACGGCACAGAGGCCCGGTCGCAACTGCTGCTGGAGCCGCGCCTCGATGGCGTCCGTGATCATGACGTCCGCGCGACCGGACAGCAGCTCATCGAACACGCTCAGGTTGTCGTCATGCACCCTCAGGGACGCCTGTTTCAGGTGAGCCCTGACGAAGCGCTCGTTCGTGCCGCCGGGATTGACCACGACCCGGACCCCCGCGCGATCAATCCCTGCCAGGGTGGCAAACCGACGCTGGTCTGCGCAGCGGGTGACCGGAGTTTTGCCATCGGCCAGATAAGGGCGCGAGAACACACCCTGCTTTGCCCGATCCGCGGTGACTGACACGCCGCCCATGGCGATGTCGAAGCGACCGGCGGCCAGATCAGCGGCCAGCCCCTGCCAACTCGTCTGTACGAACTCCACCTGGCGTCCCAATGCCCGTCCGAGCGAGTGCGCCTGCTCGATATCCGAACCAATCCAGCGATCGCCGGCTGGCTCGCGGTAACTGAAAGGCGGATAGTCACCGGTGGAGCCGACGCGCAGCACGCGCGGCGAAGCGGGACCGGCATCGCTCGACCGCTCAGCACCCTCGGCGTGCAGGACCCCAGCCAGCAGCGCGGCTGCAACAACCCAAACCAGGGCAAGGGCTCTATCGGGACTGGAAATCCGGCGCATGGCGACTCCCTGGACTGCAGCAGTACGCGATTGTGGCATGCGTCACACGCCATGAAGCGACTTGCACCTATAGTCTAGAATGCCGAGAGAAAAATCCCCGCCCAGCAAGCGAGTTGCACTGCCCATGGACACCGTCGTTTCCGTCCGCCAGATTCGCGGTTTCAGCCTGATCGAGCTCATGATCGCGGTGGTCATCGTCGGCATCCTCGCCGCGGTTTCCGTCCCCAGCTATCGGGATTACGTCCGGCGCGGGGCGATCGAAGAGGCAACCTCCACGCTGTCCATTGGCAGGGTGGATCTCGAGCGGTATTTCCTCGACAACCGGACCTACGTCGGCGCCACCTGCCCTTCCGCCACCACGCATTTCAGCTTCACGTGCACGCTGACCGCAACCACTTACCTCATCACGGCAAGCGGGACGGATCTGGTCAACGGATTCGGCTACACGATCGACAATGCCGACACGCGCACCACGACGAGCTCGTGGGGCAGCGGAAACTGCTGGATCGTGAGAAAGGGCGAAGGCTGCTGATGCGCCAAACCGCAGGATTCACGACGGTCGAACTGCTCGTCACGGTCGCCATCGTCGCGATCCTCGTCGCCGTGGGGACACCATCACTCAACACCTTCGTGATGAATACGCGCACCCGCACACTGGGCGAATCCATGACCAATGCGATGGCAATCGCCCGCGCCGATGCCGTCCGCCTCAACACGCGCGTGGCATGGAACTTCGACGGCAAGGACTGGACGGTGAATCGGGTGGACACCGGCGAACAGCTCCATGCTGGCACCGGACGCGAAAGCCTGCAGTCCGGTCTGGAACTGGATGTGACCCCTGTTGGAAGCACCACCGTGACCTACGACTCTTTTGGTCGACGCATGGGCCAGAACGCAGATGGCAGCGATCCCATCACCCAACTGGACATCCGGGCCACGCGAACACCCGCGGCAGGCACTTACCTTCCCCTGCGCGTGCAGGCGCTGGCAGGTGGCCTGAGCCGCCTCTGCGACCCGGCGGCGGCTTCGACGAGCCCGAAGGCCTGCCTGTGAAACACTTCCCCGGCATTCGGCAGCGCGGCCAACAGGGATCGACGCTGATCGAGGTACTGGTCTCCATCCTGCTGTTCTCTGTCGGTGTCATCGCCCTGGTGCGTACCTTGGGGATCGCCATGCAGGATTCAGGCGACATCGAATACCGGGCCGTTGCATCCACCGTCGCGGACGAACGAATCGGCCGCATGTGGGTGGACCGGAGCAACCTTGCCGGCTATGCGGAAACCGACTCGGCCATCGAGCTTCTGCCGGCAGGCACGCGCACCGTGACGGTAAACGGCAACGTCGTGACGGTCACCGTCACCTGGAAGCCCCCGTCGGCGCTGCTTGCACGCAGCCACCAGGTCACTGCAACGATCACGGGAAACTGACCCATGCGCCTTCGCCTGAACCGGGGCTTCACGCTGGTTGAACTGATGGTCGCAGTGGCCCTCGCCGGCATTACTGGACTGGTCGTGCTGCAGGTCCTGTCGAACTACCAGTCCCGCAAGCAGCTTGCCAGCGGACGCAACGACGCGCAGGTTTCCGCTTCCGTCGGCCTGTTTGCGATGGAGCGGGAAATTCGCATGGCCGGCGCGGGGTTCACCTTGCCAACCGGCATGCTGTGCAACGCCGGCATCAACATCGCCTACAACGGAGTGACCGTCTCCAACGGCGCGCCCGTGCGCCCGATCCGCATCAATGACGGCGGCACGGCCCCTGACAGCATCGACGTCCTGCGCGGCGATTCGGATTTCGGCTCTGCCCCGACCACCGTCCTGCAGTTGATGGCTTCCCCGACGCAGCAGATAGTCGTCGATGCCAACATGAACCTGGCAGCCGGCGACCTCATCGTCGCGGGGGCCTACGACGGCAGCAAGGTCTGCACGCTGATGCAGGTCAGTGCAAACCCGACGGCCAACAGCAACGCATGGAACCTGATGCATGCTTCAGGTACCGGCCTGCCCTACAACACTGCCTCTCCCGCGTTGCTGTTCACCACCGCCGTCAGCTACGACGTCCGCGACATCGTCATGAACCTGGGCACGCACGGCTGGCGCCGGTTCAGCGTCGTCTGCAATGACGGCAACCGGCCCTCCGGCAGCAACAACTGCGACCTCGCCAGTTATGACCTGCTTGCCGTCGCCGCGCCGACGCTTGCCACCGTGCAGTCCGAAAGCGCACAGGTCATCGACCTCCAGGCGCAGTACGGCATCGCGCCCGCAGGCAGCCAGACGGTGGATACCTGGGTGAATGCAACCGGCGGCTGGGCCGCTCCAGCCGAGGCGGACCAGCGACGCATCAAGGCCGTGCGGGTTTCGATCGTCGCGCGCGGCGCGCGCGACGCGCAGACCGTCAGCCCCGCATCGTTGACCCTGTGGAATGACGGCAATGGCAACGTGAAGACGCGCAGCCTGTCCGACGAGGAACGGCACTACCGCTACCAGATCCTGACGGTCATCGTCCCGCTCATCAATACCATCTGGGCAAACGTATGAAGCGCGAACGCGGCATCTCCCTGATCATCGTTCTGATCGCGCTGGTGATCATCAGCTTCGCGGCCACGGCCCTGCTCCGCTCGACGGATACCGCTACGCTGATCACCGGCAACCTGGCCTTCAAGCGAGCTGCACTCGCCTCCGGCGACGCGGCAGCCGAGCAAGCCCTCGGCTGGATCAGCAACAACGGTTCCGGCACCGCGCTGTACGCCGACCTCCCGGCAAGCGGTTACTACGCGACATCGGCCGACGGCTGCGACATCACCGGCTCGCGCACGCCCGCCGACGCGACAGACGATGTCAACTGGACCTCGACGGCGTCGCGGGCCAACTGCGCGATGTACGGGCTCAAGGTGACGCCAGCGGGCGTGGCAGGCGGCTACAGCGTTGCCTATGTAATCAATCGGATGTGCAACGCCAGCGGCGATCCCTTGTCCCTGCTCGCCGCAGACGGCTTCACGCCGATGACCTGCGCGCGCATTTCCGGCGGCTCGACCACCGGCAGCACACGCACCGGCGCCTATTACGGCAACCTGGCCCTGTCCGGCTCATCGCAGGTCTATTTCCGCATCACCACCCGGGTCACCGGGCCTCGTGGCACGGTCCGCTACCTGCAGACCTTCATCGCGATGTAATGGAGCACTTCCCATGAGCGTCTCCCGTTTCAAGCGCTTCGGCACTTTCGTCACCATCCTCTCGCTGCTCGCGCCAACCTTTGCCCAGGCGGCGGACGTCGACCTGGCCCAGGAACCACTGGTGTCCGGCCTGACGAAGGTCGTCCGCCCGAACGTCTATTTCATCCTGGACGACTCGGGGTCGATGGGCTCCTGGTACATGCCTGACAACGTCACGCAAACCAGCCTCTGCGGCCTCAATTACGGGCACAACTCGATCTACTACAACCCGAACATCACTTACCTGGCCCCCAAGACCTCGGCCGGCGCCAACTATGCCGACCAGTCCTGGACGGCGGCTGCGAAAGATGGCCTCAAGGCGACGTCTTCCAAGGAAACGATCGACATCACCTACACGGTGCAGGCGTCCAATCCGACGATCACGAAGCGCATCCGCTCGGACCTGACCAACACCAGCGGCAATACGGCCAACCTGTCCCAGTTCTTCACCGAGACCACGACCACCACGACAGCGCCGACGACATCCACATCGAGCTTGAGCCTGTCGGTGGGCAGCATCAAGGCAACCGGTGGCAGCACGACATTCACCGTCACGCAAGCCAACCTGAACATCCCCCAGCCCACTGGCGGACAGACCCTGACCTTCCAGTTCGCCGCCAATTTCAGCCTGGCGGGCAAGACCATCAGCAGGAACACGGTGTTCAACGTGACATGGGTCAGCTCGACCAGTTTCACGATGACCTACAGCAGCCAGTTCAACAGCAGCAATCTCACGAACACCGCGGCTCAAACCGGAACCCTGACGCTGACGACACCCGGCACCACGACGACGACAACCAGCGTCATCCCGGAGCAGTACGCCGTTTACACGGCAAGTCCCAACGCGCCTCCCGAAAGCTGCGCCGCTGACAGCGCCTACACGCTTGCCACGCCACAGACGACGGCAGAGAAGACCAACTTCGCCAACTGGTTCGCGTACTACCGCACTCGCCTGCAGATGATGAAGTCAACGGCGAGCCTTTCGTTTTCCTCCATCGGGGACAAGTACCGCGTGGGCTTCTCGACGATCAGTGAAACGGGAACGGGTTCCACCAAGTTCCTCTCCATGGCCACTTTTGGCACGACGCAGAAGTCGAACTGGTATTCAAAACTCTTCAGCCAGTCCCCCGGCAACTCCACGCCGCTTCGCGGCGCCTTGTCCAAGGCGGGGCGCTATTACGCCGGCACGCTGACGCCCGGCGCGACCACCGATCCCGTGCAGTATTCCTGCCAGCAGAATTTCACCATCCTGACGACGGACGGTTACTGGAACACCGGCGACGAGACCGCCACGTACACGGCCTTACAGCAGAACAACTCGACGCTGGTCGGCGACCAGGATGTCCAGGCGGGCCACCCCTACAGCGATCATTCCGGCACCGCGCCCAGCGGCAGCAACACGTACAGCAACACGCTGGCCGACATCGCGATGTATTACTACAAGAACGACCTCCGGACGGGCGGCGTTCTCGGCGGCTACCTGGACGGCACGTCGACCCGATTGGACGTCTCCACAAACAATGTGCCGGTGACCGGCACCGATACGGCCAACTGGCAGCACATGGTGACGTTCACCATCGGCCTTGGCGTTGGCGGCCTCGTGCCCTACGAGGCCAATTACTACGCCACGGGCGGCACACTCACTGCCGCGCCGAGCTGCCCGAGCGGCAAGACGTGCCCGGTCTACAAGAACATCCGGCAGGGCAATGCCAACTGGCCGGATCCTCAGGTCACCAGCTCAAGTTCAACCGTGGTCGAACGCGTCGATGATCTCTGGCACGCCGCCGTGAACGGACGCGGCCGCTACCTGAGCGCCCGGGATCCTTCATCGCTGACCAATGCGCTGAATGCAACGCTGTCGGCCATTTCGGCGCAAACGTCGTCCGCCGCATCGGCCGCCACTTCCAACCTCGAGCCGGTCAGCGGCGACAACTTCGCCTACGTCGCGCAGTACACGACGGCACTGTGGACCGGCGACCTGCTCGCCAAGACGATCGACCTGGTGACCGGCACGGTTTCCGCCGCCAACAGCTGGTCGGCCAGCACGGAACTCTCCGAAAAGGTCTATGGCGCCACCAGCGGTGACGGCCGGACGATCTACAACTTCGACAGCAGCCGCTCGAACAAGCTCAATACATTCCCTGGCAATCTGGCCACCAGCAACTTCGACGCAACCAAGCTATCGCAGTACGGCAGCCTGACATCGGACCAGAGGGCCAACGCAACCTCGACCAACCTCATCAATTACATCCGCGGCCGGTCCACCTACCAGAACAACGCGGGCAACGACAACGGACCGTTCAGGGACCGCAGCACGCCCCTCGGCGACATCGTGAATTCGGCGCCGGTCTTCGTCCGCAAGCCGCCCTTCAACTACGCCGAGAACAGCTACTCGACCTTCAAGAACGCGCAGAACAGCCGCAGCGGCACGATCTATGTGGGGGCGAACGACGGCATGTTGCATGCCTTTAATGCCAACACGGGCGAAGAGCGCTGGGCCTATGTGCCGACCGCTGCCGTGCCCAACCTGTACAAGCTCGCGGATTTCGCCTATCCGACGACGCACCAGTACTTCGTGGACGGCCCCCTCACAGTGGGCGACGTCTTCGACGGATCGGCCTGGCATACCGTACTGGTCGGCGGCCTTGGTGGTGGCGGGCAAGCGTATTTCGCGCTGGATGTCACGGACCCGACCAACCCCAAGGCGATGTGGGAGTTCGGTGCCACGCAGGGCACCTCCACGGATGCCGACCTTGGCTACACCTACGGCAACCCGATCATCACCAAACGGGACAGCGACAACCGCTGGGTCGTGATCTTCGCATCCGGCTACAACAACACCGGCGGCGACAAGAAGGGCCGGTTGTACGTGCTGGATGCGGTCACGGGAGCCAAGCTCAGCGAGATCACGACGGACAGTTCGACCGACCCGAACACCAGTGGCATTGCCCGCGTGGCCAACTACGTGACGGATTCCCTGACCGACAACCGGACGCAGTATGTGTATGGCGGGGATCTGGGTGGGCGACTGTGGCGGTTCGACATCAACAACGTCAGCTCGCAGAAGCTCGGCCAGGCCAACAGCACGCTGGGCAACGAGCCCATCAGCGTCCGCCCGGAGCTCGGCAACGTCCGTGACAGCGCCGGAACCAACCATCGCGTCGTCTATTTCGGCACCGGTCGGTACCTTGGTTTCGGGGACCTTTCGAGCAGTTCAACCTCCAACACCGTTTCGCAGACTGTCTACGGTGTGAAGGACACCGGCACCGACCTGGGCGACCTGCGCGCCACATCTGCAGCCTTGGTCAAACAGACGCTGGACAGTTCCGTCACGCCAAGGACCATCCCCACGCCCCTTCCCGTGGACTGGAGCACCAAGAACGGCTGGTACGTCGACGTGCCGGTGGGCGAGCGCTTCAGCATCGACCCACGCCTGCAGTTGGGGACCTTGGTGCTGGTGTCGAACGCGCCGAAGGACGATTACTGCGTCGTCGGTGGATCCAGCTATTTCTACGCGCTGGACTACAAGTCCGGGACGTCCGTCACCGGGCAGCTCGGCAAGTACGCAGGGTGGCAGGTTGGCAACTCGCTGGCGACCGGCCTCACGCTGGTCCGACTGCCCACCGGCAAGCTCTCCGCCGTCGTGAACCAGTCGGACACCTCTATCCGATCCATGGCGCCTCCGACCAGCACGGGTGCCGTCAGTGGTGCAACCCGCGTGGGCTGGCGCGAGATCGAATAAAGCAAAGGCCCCGGTCATCGCTGACCGGGGCCTTTTCATTTCGTGGTGGAGCTAGTCGGGATCGAACCGACGACCTCGTCATTGCGAACGACGCGCTCTCCCAGCTGAGCTATAGCCCCACGAGGGACGCGTATTCTAACAACGTCTCGGGCAAGGGCAAGCGAGTCGTCAAACTAATTCGACCGCTTGCCCCACCGCAGGACCTCAGCCGTGCGGGCCCTTCGGCGCAGCCTTCGCGGCGGGCGCTGCAGGCTTGGCCGCTTGGGCCTGCTTGGCCTCGTGGGCCTTGGAGACGACCCAGGCGCGCACTGCCTCGGCATCTTCCGGCTTGATGGCCTTGGCGAAGGACACCATGCCGTTCTGCGTCAGCGCACCATCGATCACGACGGCCTTGAAGGCATCGGCGCTCTGGATCGCACCGGCATAACGCAGGTCCGGGAACATCGCGTTGCTCTGGCCATCGCGACCATGGCAGGTGCTGCAGAAGCGGCCGTAGGTCGCCTCGCCCTGCGCCACCTGTTCCTTCGTGCCGAAGGCGGCCGGCGGATTTAGCTCCGGCGGCGGGAACGGCGTGGCTTCCGGCAACTTCGCCGCGCCACCGAGCTTGTAGACCAGCACACGCGAGTA
>CANGMU010000074.1 GCA_947454665.1 Pseudomonadota bacterium
CACGCACGATGCCGAGGGACACGGCAGGATCCGCGAAGGTCACGATCACCGCGCTCGCCGTGTCGATGCCGCAGCCGTGCAGCACATCCTCGTCCGAGGCATCGCCATAGATGACCGGATCGCCCGCCTGCCTGGAGGGCCGCACGCGCGCCATGTCCAGGTCGAGCGCGATGTATTCGAAACCCTGTGATTCCAGCACCCGGGCAATCTGCTGGCCGACGCGGCCAAAGCCACAGAGCAGCACGTGTTCGCGGCGGGCCACGCCGTGCGTGGCAGCGTCATCGGTACTGATGACTGCTTGCGGCGGACCTTTCTCGCGCAACAGGAAACGCGCGATCGTCCTGTTGTAGCGGATGCCGACAGGCGCGACGAGCATGCTCAGCACAAGGGCCACGAGCAGTGGCTGGCCGATCGACGGCGCGAGCACACCGGCCGGCAGCAGGACGGTGACCAAAGCCACACCGAATTCACCGCCGCCGCCCAGCACCATGCCGGAGCGCAGGGCCTTGAAATGGGTCGACACGAAGCCTCGCATGATGAGTGCGGCGATACCCACCTTGCTGACGGTCATCGCGATGAGCAGGCCTGTTACCAGCAGGAACTGCTCGCCCAGCAGGCGCAGGTCCAGCAGCATGCCGACCGACACGAAGAACAGCCCCAGCAGCAGTTCGCGGAACGGCCGGATCACCGCCTCGACCTGATGCCGGTATTCCGTCTCGGCGAGCATCATGCCGGCGAGAAAGCCGCCCAATGCCATGGAAAGGCCGGCCAGCTCCGTGATCCAGCCTGAGGAGATCACCACCAACAGCACGGTCAGCGTGAAGAGCTCCTTCAGGCGGCTGCGCGCAATCTCCAAGAACAGCGGTCGCAGCACGAGCCGACCGATCGCGAACACCGCCAGCAGCGACAGCGCGGCCATACCGACAGCCCGCGCCACGTCCATCGTGCTGATTCCACCCTTGAACGTTCCGGATGCGAGCGCGGTGCCCAGTGCCAGCAAGGGCACGAAAGCAATGTCCTGGAACAGAAGCACTGCCAGTGCGAGCCTTCCATGTGTTCGGTTGACCTCGGACTGCTCCGTGAGCTGGCGGATGACGATGGCCGTCGACGACATCGCCACTGCACCGCCGACGACGACCGATGTGAGCCCGTCGACGCCTGAAACATGAGCCACACCTGCACAGAACAGGCCGGTCAGCACCACCTGCAACAGGCCTAGGCCAAAGACTTCACTGCGCATGGCCACCATGCGCGGCCAGGAGAACTCCAGACCGAGCGTGAACAGCAGGAACACCACGCCGATGTCGGCCAGCTGGTGCGTGGCAGCGCCAGCCGTGAACAGGCCCAGCGCATAGGGGCCGAGGCTCATGCCCACGAACAGGTAGCCGAGGATCGCGGGCAGGCCGAGCCGGCGCGCGAGGGCGACCACGGCCACGGAGGCGATCAGGAGGATGAGGACCTGCGTCACGCGCGACCTCCTTGCGATGGATGAACTTTCAGCATACCGACGGATGCCGCGCTGGCAACCCTGGATGCAAGGGACCGCTGCCAGCCATCGCCGCAAGGTGACAGCGGCTTGTGGCGTTCTTCCTGCGTTCAGGTACGACGGTTACCATGTGGCTTCGACACTATTTTCCGAGGTTTCCACGATGAACGGATTCATACGGTTCCTGGCGTTGCCGGTGCTCGCCGCACTGGCCCTCGCGCCCCCTGCCGCGCAGGCTCAGGCCAAGGAGGAATACCGGGTTCTTTCCGCCGCGGAGGTGCTCGATGAACTGCGCGGCCAGCGCGATGACGTGATCCCCGAGCGCCTGATGCAGCGGGCCTACGCCGTGGCCGTGATCCCGGGAGTTCAAAAAGCAGCTTTTGTGATTGGCGGCCGTTACGGTCAGGGCATCTTTTCCGTGCGTGACGCGAACGGCCGTTTCTCCAACCCCGTCTTTCTGACGCTGGCCGGCGGCAGCGTGGGCTGGCAGATCGGCGTCCAGTCGACGGACATCGTGCTGGTGTTCACCACCCGCCGCGGCGTGGAAGGCCTTGCCGGCGGCAAGCTCACGCTGGGCGCCGGTGCCTCCGTCGCGGCCGGCCCGGTGGGTCGCCAGGGCGAGGCAGCGGCCAGCCTCGACGCGGAAGTTTTCTCCTACTCGCGCAACCGCGGCCTTTTCGCCGGCCTGTCGCTGGAAGGCACGGCGCTGTCGATCGACAACACGGCCAACGCGCGTTTCTACGGCCGCAAGGGCGTACTGGCCTCGGAAATCATGAGCGGCGCGGTAAAGAAGGATTCGGAGAACGTACGGCGCCTGCAGTCGGCCATCGCGGCCAGCACGGGCGAAGCGGCCGCTACGACCAGTGCAGCACCCGCTGCAGCCGCGACGCCGATGGCTCCGGCAGCGCCCGTCGCCGCGCCCGTCACTGGCGCGAAGACCTTCCCGATGGAAGACCAGAAGCCGGGAACGGAACCGCGCTGATCGCCCGTTGGCCCCGGGTTCAGGGGCCCGGATTCAGCAGCCAGAGCCCCAGCGGCACGTAGACCAGGGCAAAGAGCGCCGACAAGGATGCGGCGCTCGCTGCGAGCTCCCGGTCCAGGGACTCGCGGTTTGCGATCACCAGCACGCTGAAACCGATCGGCGCTGCACTCGCCAACAGAACGACGGCGCGCGTCAGGCCCGTGATGTCGAACACCGTGACGAACAGCCAGGCCAGCGCGAACCCCAGCGCAATCCGCAGTAGCACCGCCAGAAAGACCGTCGACGAGCGGACGAGCCGGGCGTCGAACAGGATGCCGACCGACAGGATCGCCAGCAGCAGGATGCTGCGGCCGACGAAGCCCACGATATCGGCGACCTCCGTCGGCAGGCGATGGCCCGAGACGTTGATCGCCAGTGCGACGATGAGGCCCCACAGCGGCGGGAAACTCAGCACGCGCTTGAGGATGGCCTTGCCGCCGACGGCATGGCCACCGTAGATCGCGCCGGTCGCGTAAAGGACCGTGGACTGGATCAGCGAATTACCGAGATCGAACAACGCCAGCTGGGCAAAGGCCTCATGACCCCAGCCAGCGAGCAGGAAGGGAAACATGAAGCTCGCGTTGATGGACATGCCACAGATGATGAAAGCGCCCATCGAGGGGCGCTGCAGACCGAGCCGACGACCGGCCAGGAAGGCAACGCCAAGCGTCGACAGCATCACGAAGATCGCGGAGAGCGGCAGCGCGGCGAGTTCGGCGCGCAGCGGAATGCGGCTCACGTTGGCGATGAACAATGCCGGCAGACCGACGGTCATTACCCACCACAGCATCTTGGCGGCGTGTGGCGGGCCGAACCAGCCACGGCGCCGGGCCAGCACCCCGAATCCGAACAAGCCGATGAGGAAGCCGATCTGCAGTTGAACTGACATGGGGCGTGCGATCCCGGGGATTGGAAGTCCTTGGTATCATATCAGGCTACCCCGACCCGCCCTTTCGCCCCGGAGTTTCCCGATGTCTGACGCGAAGATCATCTACACCCTCACGGACGAGGCGCCGGCGCTGGCGACCTATTCGCTGCTGCCGATCGTCCAGGCCTTCACGAAGGCGGCGTCGATCAAGGTGGAGACGCGCGACATCTCGCTCGCCGGCCGCATCATCGCGAACTTCCCGGACGCGCTGACGGAAGCCCAGCGCCAGAACGACGACCTCGCGGAACTGGGCGAACTGGCCAAGACGCCGGACGCCAACATCATCAAGCTGCCGAACATCAGTGCCTCCGTGCCGCAGCTGAAGGCGGCGATCAAGGAACTGCAGTCCCAGGGCTATGCCCTGCCGGAATTCCCGGATGCGCCGACGGACGATGCGCAGAAGCAGCTCAAGGCGCGCTATGCCAAGGTCTCCGGCAGCGCTGTGAACCCGGTGCTGCGCGAAGGCAATTCCGACCGCCGTGTCGCCAAGGCCGTGAAGCAGTACGCGAAGAAGCACCCGCATTCGATGGGCGCTTGGTCGGCTGATTCGACCACGCGTGTCGCGCACATGACGGACGGCGACTTCTACGGCAACGAGAAGTCGGCGTTCATCGCCCAGGCTGGCGCGCTGCGCATCGAGCATGTCGCGGCCGACGGCAAGTCGACGGTCCTCAAGGACGGCGTGAAGGTGAAGGACGGCGAGCTCATCAGCACGACCTTCCTGAGCGCCGCGGGCCTGCGCGCCTTCTACGAGACGGAGATCGCGGCGACCAAAGCCGGCGGCCAGCTGCTTTCGCTGCACCTGAAGGCCACGATGATGAAGGTCTCCGACCCCATCATGTTCGGCCACGCGGTCAGCGTGTTCTTCAAGGACGTGTTCACGAAGCACGCGGCGCTGTTCGCTACGCTTGGCGTGAACCCGAACAACGGCTTCGGCGACGTGCTCGCCAAGGTCGCCAGCTTGCCGGCCGACCAGAAGGCCGCCGTCGAGGCCGACATCGCAGCAAGCTTCGCGGCCCGCCCGCCTCTGGCGATGGTGGATTCGGACAAGGGCATCACGAACCTGCACGTGCCGAGCGACGTCATCATCGACGCCTCGATGCCTGCCGCGATCCGCACCTCCGGCCGCATGTGGGGCCCGGACGGCAAGGCGTGCGACACGGTCGCCCTGATCCCGGACCGCTGCTATGCGGGCGTTTATCAGGCCGTGATCGACGACTGCAAGCGCCACGGCGCCTATGACGTGCCGACCATGGGCAACGTCAGCAATGTCGGCCTCATGGCGCAGGCCGCCGAAGAATATGGTTCGCACGACAAGACCTTCGAGCTCGCCGCCGATGGCCTCGTACGCGTGGTGGCTGCCGACGGCACCGTGGTCACCGAGCACGCCGTCGCCAAGGGCGACATCTGGCGCATGTGCCAGACCAAGGACGTCGCGGTCCGCGACTGGGTGAAGCTCGGCGTGGGCCGCGCCCGCATCACCGGCTCCGCCGCCATCTTCTGGCTGGACAGCGCGCGGGCCTATGACCGCAAGCTGATCGCGAAGGTCGAGCAATACCTGAAGGATCACGACACGGCGGGCCTCGACATCCGCATCCTGTCGCCGGTCGAGGCCACGCACGCCTCGCTCGAGCGCCTGCGCCGCGGCGAAGACACGATCTCCGTCACGGGCAATGTGCTGCGCGACTACCTGACCGACCTGTTCCCGATCCTCGAGCTGGGCACCAGCGCGAAGATGCTGTCGATCGTCCCGCTGCTCGCGGGCGGCGGCATGTACGAAACCGGCGCAGGCGGCTCGGCGCCGAAGCACGTCCAGCAGTTCCTGGAAGAAAACCACCTGCGCTGGGATTCGCTGGGCGAATTCCTCGCGCTGCAGGTCTCGATCGAGGACCTCGCACGCAAGACCGGCAACACGCGCGCCGCCGTGCTGGCCGAGGCGCTGGACACGGCCAACGGCCTCTTCCTGGACAACGACAAGTCGCCCTCCCGCAAAGTCGGCGAGCTCGACGTGCGTGGTAGCCATTTCTACCTCGCGCTGTACTGGGCGCAGGCAGTGGCCGCGCAGACGCGCGACACCGAGCTGGCTGCGATGTTCAAGCCGGTGGCCGATGCGATGACGCAGGGCGAGGCGAAGATCGTCGGCGAACTCAACGGCGCGCAGGGCAAGGCCGTGTCGGTCGCGGGCTATTACCACCCGGATCCGGCGCAGTGCTCAGCCGCGATGCGGCCCAGCGCCACGCTGAACGCCGCCCTGGCCTTGCTGGGTTAACGCGATGAAGCAGGCCAAGGTCGTCATGATGGTGGCGGCCGTGGCCGCCCTTTCCGCCTTCGGCACAGCCGTCCACGCGGCTGCGCCGGCCGAGCGCCTTCAGAAGGCGCAGGTCCCGAGCGAGGCCCTCAAGGGCAACCTCGAAGGCGACCCCGGCGAACGACAGGTCACGGTCTACCTGCCGCCGAGCTACGCGAAATCCCCACAGCGCCGGTATCCGGTGCTCTATCTCCTGCACGGCTACACCGATTCGGACGATCGCTGGTTCGGCCGCATGGGCAAGCATTTCGTCGACGTGCCCTCCGCGGCGGACAAGGCCTTTGTGGCGGGTAGCCGCGAGATGATCATCGTGATGCCCAACGCCTACACGCGTTACCAGGGCAGCATGTATTCGAACTCTGCAACCACGGGCGACTGGGAAACCTTCATCGCGAAGGAACTGGTCGCCTGGACGGACGCTCACTACCGCACCCTCGCCAAGCGCGAATCACGCGGCCTGGCCGGCCACTCCATGGGCGGCTATGGCACGGTGCGCATCGGCATGAAACAGCCGGGCGTGTTCCAGAGCCTGTACGCGATGAGCCCCTGCTGCATGGGCGCAGCGCTGCAGCCCAATGCGGACGCAATGGCGAAGGCCGCGGCCATCAAGACGGACGCGGACCTCGCGAAGGCCGACTTCGGTACCAAGGCGATGCTGGCCTCCGCGGCTGCGTGGTCACCGAATCCGGCGAAACCGCCGTTCTTTTTTGACCTGCCGATGCGGGACGGGCAGCCGGATGCAGACGTCATCGCGCGCTGGGCGGCGAATGCGCCGCTGGCGATGGCCACGCAGTACATCCCGACGCTGAAGCGCTACGGCGGCATCGTGCTCGATGCCGGTGACCGCGATGTCGGCATCGCGCAGACGGTACGGCAGCTCGACCGGATCCTCACGGACTTCGGCGTGCCGCATCAGGCCGAGATCTACGAGGGCGACCACGTGAGCCGCATCGACGAACGGATCACGTCGAAGCTGCTGCCCTTCTTCTCGGCGCAGCTGAAGGACCGCTAGGCGCGCGGCCAGGGATGGCGCGCAAGGGCCTGCTCATCCGGGTCCGCGCCCCAGCCCGGTGACTGCGGCAGCCCGAAGCGGCCATCACCGCGATCGGGTGCCTGCGTCAGCAACGCGTATTTCCACGGGACGTCGTCCGCCTCGGTCTCCATGATCTCGAGGTTCGGCACGACGGCGCAGAAGTGCGCGCTCATGAGGTCCGCGAGCGGACCATAGAAATTATGCGGTGCCACGTTGACCTCGTGGCTTTCGGCCAGCGCTGCGATGCGCAGGGCCTCGCCCAGCCCGTTCCAGGGCACGTCGATCACCGCGACATCGACCGCACCGGCCTCGAAGTAAGGTCGGTAGGCACGACGGCCATGCAGCGATTCCAGCGACGCGATCGGCACGGGCACGGCAGCGCGCACCGCCGCCAGCGCCTCGGGTGACGCAAGATCCGCCTCGAGCCAGGTCAGCCCCACATCGCCGAGGCTGCGGCCCAACTGGCGCAAGGCGCCCGGATGCAGCGAGAAATTCACGTCGAGCATCAGTCCGCGATCCGCGCCGAGGCCATCGCGCAACGCGCGGCACTGGGCCACGATGCCGGCGAGCGTGCGCGCGTCCAGACGACGACCGTGTTCGAGCCCCGGCGCGAAGCCCGGGTTCAGCAGCACCGGCCTGCCCTCCTCGCTGAAGCCCACGGGATTCGTCTTCACCGTGCAAAAGCCGCGCTGCACGGCCTCATGTCCGATGGCCCGGAAGTCATCGAGCGAGGCCACCGGCGCGCAACCGATGACATCCTTGAAGAACGCCGCATCGCGCACGCGGAAGCTGCCCCAATGCGAGCCATAGCAGTCCAGCTCACGTCGCAGCGGTCCGCCGAAGAGCTGGTACACCGGCACGCCCAGTGACTTCGCCGCGAGATCCAGACAGGCGTTTTCGATCGCCGCAACGGCCTGGTGCGAGACGCCGCCCGCAGTGAACTGCGTGAGCGCATGCAGATCGGCGCTGAGCTTTGCCCAAGCCCGCGGATCGCTGCCGAGCACCTGGCCACCCAGCGCGATGATCGCGTCGGCAAGACCCGGAGCCCAGGCCGACTCGGCGAACTCCGACCAGCCCACCAGACCCGAGTCCGTGCGCAGGCGCAGGAAGGAGAAGGGCCGCCAGCCCCCATCCGCGCGGAAAATATCGATCGACTGGATGCGCATGTCAGGGTCCTGTTGGATTCAGGGCTGAAGGGTTTCAAACACGGCGAGGCCCGCGGGCGTCTGGCCGTTGGCGAAACGACGGGCATTGGCAAGGACGTATTCGATACGCTGCTGCTGGGCCAAAGGCGCAGCACCGACCCAGGCGACATGCGGCGTGATGATCACGCCGTCCTGTTGCCACAAGGGGTGATCCGGCGGCAGTGGTTCGGGGTCCGTGACGTCGAGACCTGCACCGGCCACCTGCCCACTGGCCAGCGCCGCGACGAGCGCATCCGTGTCGATGATCGCGCCGCGCGAGATGTTCACGACGAAAGCACCCCGCGGCATGGCTGCGAGGGCTGCCGCATCCAGCAGGCCACGTGTCGCGCGCTTGAGCGGCGCGCAGACGACGACGGCCACGCTGTCCGCGAGTACCGCGTGCAACTCGGAAACCGGGCGCACCGGGATACCCCCTTCGAAGCGCGCTCGCGTACCGAGGCCCACCGGCTTTGCGCCCAGGGCCTGCAGGGCCTGGGCGACGCCGACACCGATCGACCCCATGCCGAGCACGGCGACGCGCCGTTCATGCAGCGACAGCATGCCGACGCGTGCCGCCGGGACATCCCAGCGTGCCTCGCGCGTGAGATCGCGGGAACGGTGCAGGCCGCGGCAGATGGCCAAAAGCAGACCCACGGCATGTTCGACGACGGCAGGGCTGCCCAGCTCGCCGAGCGTCGACAACTGCAGCTGCGCCGGAAGACCGAAGGCCTCGACGTTGTCGAAGCCGATGTTCAGCACCTGCAGCCAGCGCAGCCGCGGCGACTCGCGCAGGGCCTGGGCAAGCGACGCATCCCAGGGAATCACCGAGCCGATCATGCCGTCGACGACGGCCATCTTCGCCACGGCATCCGCCTTGTCCGCGGCCCGGACGATCTCGAGACCCGGGATCTGCGCGAGCGATTCACACAGCCGGGCATCATTCCCGCCCGTCCAGACCAGCAATGACTTCATGCGCGCTCCAGGCGGGCCACCGTTTCCACATGGTCTGTGAAGGGCATCAGGTTGAAGGCCGTGAGCCCGACAAGACGCAGGCCACCCGGCTGAGTCAGCGCCGCGATGTCCTCCTGCAAGGAGTGGGGCGAGCAGCTGACATAGAGCAGCTGTCGGGGCGGACTTGCCGCCAGGGCGTCGCGCAGCGGCGCATCCAGCCCCTTGCGCGGTGGATCGACGATCACCGCATCCGCGTTGGACAGCGCCTCGAGTGAACTGCCTGCGACACCAGGCAACACGCGCAGCTTGTCGCGCTCCGCGTGAGATAGCCCGTCGATGCCGCAGGCAAGCCCTGCCAGCGAGGCCGGGCTCACTTCGTTGAGCACGAGGCTCTGCATCGATGGCAGCAGCGACAGGCCGATCGCGCCCACGCCCGCATAGAACTCCGCCACGCGAGCGCCGGGCAGCAGTTCGTCGCGCAGGTGATCGATGATGCGCTCGGCGATCTCGAGGTTGCTCTGGCCGAAGGCACCGGGTGGGTAGTGGATCGCCGCGCCACCAAAGCATTCGACGACCGTATCGGCACCGTGCCATTTCTCGCTGAGAGGGCCCAGGATCGCATTGCCATGGCTGGTGTTCGCGTTGAACCACAGGCTGTGCAGGTCATCGCCCAGGCGCTCGACGATGAGGTCGAGCGCGTCCTTCAGCGGATCGGCATGTTTGCAATGCCCCACCAGCACGACCTGCGCGCGCAGCGAACGGCGTTCGACCACGACCTGCAGGTAACGCGCGATGCCTTCACGCGCGAGGTCGGAATAAGGGGCAATGCCGG